>CAYWCJ010000008.1:29087-31651 GCA_964456595.1 uncultured Gemmatimonas sp.
ATGGCGACCGAGAAACTGCCGATGCGGGCCATCGTCTCGTCTGACGTGAGTTGCAGCGTCACCGCGAAGATGGTATCGCTGCCACGAACGCGCTCAACCAGCAGGGCGGCGGTTGTCGGAATGCGCTGCGCCGCGGGACTCAACACGGAACTGCGCGTGTTCTCGCGACAGCTACTCGCGCTCGCGCACAACGCCGTCAGGAGAAAGGCCGTGCGGAGCGAACGGCGCGGGTATCGCGTCCGAACTCCATCGATGGGCGTGGTGGTCATCATCGCACGATTACCGGGTAGGAAAGTGCACTTGCCATGCCGAGGAGCGAGGACTGGTCGGGGGCGAGCAATTCGACCAACCGGGTTCCGAACTGCGAGGTGCCGACGACCACGGCGCTGAAGTCGAAGCGCGCCAGGGTGATCACACCGGTCAGCGGCGTCGCACTCACGAGCGTGAGTCGTGTCGTGCCGTAGTTCGGGTCGTTCGTGTATTGCACGTTTCCAACCGGACCTTGGGCGACCCCAACGAGTCGCAGCATCCCCGGATTGTCGTTGACGGACGGCCAGGTGAAGATGACCTGCATCGCGCTCACCGCCGCGCCGCGGGTGTCGAGTTGTACGATGACAGAAAACGTGGCGCCGCGATCGTGGATGAAGCGCGACACATCGGTCTTGAGCACCGGTCCCGCGCCACGCGTGACATTGACGAAAACCGAGTCTGTCAATCCGCCGGCGCTGTTCACACGCGCGATCACCCACAGGTGCCCTTCGCCGCGCGCCGAGATCGTGCCGTCGGCCGCAACCGTCGCGAGACTCGGCGAACGGCTTTGATACACCACCGGCAGCCCAACGACGTTTCCCGCATTGTCTCGCACGGTCGTGCTGGGTCGGAAGGATTCGCCAGGATCGAGCAGCAGCACCTTTTGGTTGGATATCTGGTCCACGGTGCCGTACGTGACGGCGAACGACGGCGTCACCGTCAGGGTCACGGCGATTGCCGCGGTTCCTGCATTGGCCGACGACAGCGTGACTGTCGCCGTGTAGGTGCCCGCGGCCAGTCCGAGCGGATTCACGCGCAACGTCACCGTGCGCGGATTGGTACTCAACGTCGCCGACAGCCACATTCCGCCAGTGATCGCGGTTACCGCGGCCTGCAGGCTCAAAGGCGCGGTGCAACTGCCCGTTCGATCGGTGATGCTGAGCGCTTCCGAAACGGTCGGTCCGCCAACGAGCGCCGAATAGGTGCGCGTCGTGGCGCTGACTTCTATCTGCGGCGCGCGCGACGCGTCGCACGGTTGCACCGCCACGGAGAGGCTCGGCAGGCCGACACTGGCAAACGAGATCGTACGCACGCCGGGCACGCCCGTGACGCCAAATCCGACAAATGTCGCCACACCGTTGGTGGCAATCGCGGTCGCACCGGTGAGTGTGCCGCCACCAGATACGATCGTCGCGATGACGGTGTTGCTCGCGCCTGCAGCAACGTTGCCGAAGCTGTCGCGCAGCTCAACGACTGGCGGGGTGACAAAGGGCTGATTGAGACCGCCGTCGGTTGGGGCAGCCCGCAGGAAGAGCCTCACCGGGGCGCCTGCGCCAACGACAAACGGGGCGGTCGTGACACCCGTGAGGCCGGGCGCGGAGAAACTCAACGTGCGCGTTCCGGGCACCCCAACGACTACGAGATTCGTGAACGTCGCCACGCCGCCAACCGCCGTCACCGAAAGCGTGCCCCCGAGCGTGCCCCCGCCAGAGCCGAGCGACGCAGTGATGACGAGTGTTGCGCCGACCGTGAGGTTCCCGGAGGCGTCGCGAATCTCAATAACCGGCTGCGCGCTGAACGTTGCGCCGACGAACGCACCATCTGGGTGCACGCGCACGAACAACACGGCGGGTGCGCCAGCTTGCAGCGCAATTGTGCTCTCCACGGGCTGCAGGCCGGCCGACGCAAAACGCAGCATGCGACTGCCGACCGCGCCATCGAGTCGAAGTGTGGTGAAGGTCGCCACGCCATTCACTGCGCTCTCCGTCACACTCCCTGCCAGCGACCCGCCACCCGAGACAATGCTTGCGGTGACGGCGTTCGTGGACGTCGTGGCGAGGTTGCCGGCGAGGTCCCGCAGTTCGACGACAGGCTGCGCGCTGAGTGGCGCGCCAACGGTGGCGCCACCGGGTACGGTACGCCACTCCAGTCGGGCGGCGGCGCCGGCTGTCACGGTCACCTGCACCGAGGCGCTGACCCCATCGTACGTTGCCGTCACCGCAGCCGTGCCGACGCGAATGCCAACCACCGAACCAGCCGCCGTGACGCTCGCCACGATCGGGTCGGCCGTGCTCCAGGCGACTGTCGGATTGCTGACCACCTTGCCCTGCCGATCGGTTGCGCGCACCGTGAGCGTATTCGCGGCCCCTGACACGAGCGCGATTGCACCAGTGCCCGCAATCGAGACTGTCGGCGCCACGGCGGGCGATGTCGTGTCACCTCCACACGCCGCCAGACCAAGCATCAGGAGTGCGAGTATCTGACGCTGCCGTCGCTGCAGTGCGCGTCTCGCTCGCGGTGCGAATGCCGCCATC
>CAYWCJ010000009.1:0-20161 GCA_964456595.1 uncultured Gemmatimonas sp.
CGCCGATGTCCTCACGCACGCGTTGCACCGTGGTCGCCGAAGAGATCCGAAAGCTGGCGGGCGAGAGTGCGCTGGCGGCGAAGACGGTGGCGACCACGGTGCAACGCGTGCGTGAGGACATCGGCGGCGCAGTGCGCGCGATGGACACGACTGCGCGTGAAGTGGCGGGCGCTGGCAACATCGCGCGTGACGCCACGGCCGCGCTGGGTGCGATGGTGAACGGCATCTCGCGCATCGCGACACAAAGCGATGACGTGGCGGCGCTGGCGCAGCAGCAGGCGTTGTACTCGTCAAGTGTGGCGGGCGCGTTTGAGGCGTTGGACGGATCGGCGGAGCGCGCGTCGCACGCGGCGGTGAGTGCAGCGGACGCGGTGGCCGCGCAGCGACAGAGCATCGACGAGCTGTCGCGCAGTGCGGCACAGCTGTCGCAGACGGCGGCCCGCATGCGCGCGCTGGTGTTGCGTCACACGGCGGAGCACATGGTGGTGCGCCTACCGACGGCTGGCGCCAACGCGTCGCCGGACGCGACGGCTGTGGCGAACATCACATCGCCGACTGTTCGGCCGGCTGGACGTCGCGCCGCGGCCTGATGCGTCGCGATCCGTAGCCTTTACACTCAGTGCATCGGCTCGTCGCGCGGGGTGACGTCGCGCATCACGCTCCATTGTGGGGCGGCAGTAAAAGGTTCGAATCGCTGCAATAAGTCGCGGTAGGGCAGAATCAAGTCATGTCGCATGCGGTCCAGCATTCCTTCGCCGTCGTACATCCGTCGGAATTCGACGGCGGTGCATTGCAGTAGCGACTGCAGATGTCGCGAAAAGCTTTGTGGCGATGAGTACTCGAGATGATAGGCCACGTGGGTGATGCTGAGTCCTGGATTCTCGAACAGTCTCGCTGCGCGCACGAGTCTGGCCATGGCGAGATAGCGCTTGGGTGCGGGTAGTCGCGCACGAAAGAATCGACTCATGAACGTGCTGGGGAGCACGCCCATGCTGCGGGCGAGCTGTCGCACGGTGGTGACGCCGGCGGGGGCAAGGAACAGCTGCTCGAGAAACCGTCGGCAATCGTCGGGTACCTGCCCCAGATCGCCCTGAATGCGCGCGATCGCGAGATGCTCGATTGTTTCGCCGCGTTCGCCCGAAACGAGCTGCCGGAGTTCGCGCCAACCTTTGGGGTCCCGCACGTCAACGAGGGCGCGGACGCCTTGCTGACCGAGTGCGAGGAGGGCTTGCGTGGTGCGTGCTTCCGTGGCGGTGAGGAGCGCGACGGCGGGGACGCGCGGGAACTCGCGCACGAGTCTCGCCACCTGGGTGGCGTGTTGGGTCTGATAGCGCGCGACGGAGACGAGCACAGCGGAGACGCGTTGCGTGCGCAGATCGATGAGCAGTTCGTCGAGGCTTTCGCGATGGAGTGTCTGGTAGCATCCCTCTCCGGCGGCATCGACCCGCTGTCGTTCGGCGGGTGTGAGGAAGGTGACGACCGCAGCATCGGCGCGCAGATGCGCGGAGGCGCGGGTGGGAGCATTGGCAGAAGATGGGTTGGCGGAGGTGCCGGCGGGGGGTGGGGCGGCACTGCGCGGTGCACTGTGTGGTGTCATTGGCGCCTCTCGCGACGTAGTGGGCGTGCGGTCGTGTTCGTGAGGTCCGGATCGACAGGACGCAGGCTAGGTCGGTGCGTCAGCGACGCGTCAGGCGTGTGCGGTGTGGTGAGGGGAGGTGCGTTCGATTCATTGCCTGAGGAGATGATGCGAGGGTGAACTGCAACCTCCAGGCTTCGAGTTTGACTTGGAGGCGTTGAGTACGCACGCCTGGGAGCCCGTACTGGAAGCCCGACACTTGGTGGTTGGGGCGCCGCTATATTCCGGCACGGGAGGTCGTCGGCCGGACGGTCGCGATGCACGCGGTGCAAGCCGGGTGCGCCGAGGAAAGTCCGGGCTCCACAGGGCAGGTTGCCAGGTAATTCCTGGGCACATGCGGCGCGAGCTTCGTGTGACGGACAGTGCAACAGAAAACAAACCGCCTCAACGCAAGTTGCGGTAAGGGTGAAACGGTGGGGTAAGAGCCCACCGCGTCGGCGGTAACGTTGGCGGCAAGGCAAACCCCAGCCGGAGCAAGGCCAAATAAGCGGCGAGAGACGGCCCGTCTCGCCAGCGGTGTCGCAAGACATCGAGCCGCGGGTAGGCTGCTGGAGCGTTCGGGTGACTGAACGCCGAGAGGAATGACCGTCCGGTACAGGAACGCGTTCGCGCGTGCGTGTACTGACAGAACCCGGCTTACAGGCCGGCGATCGCCCCGTACTTTTTCTTCGTGTCTTCCCGCCGTATGCGACGTGATTCCGGCCGCGCCCCATCCACGCTGTTTGCAACGCGATCGGCAACGCGATCGGCAACGCGGTCCGCCGCGGTGAAGCGCACCGCGCTGCCTCACGCGGCTACCGCTTGGCCCACGTCACTCGAAATGTCACTCGGCATGTCACCTCGCCGACCACGCACGATGTCACGCAAGACGTCAGGCATGGTCACGGTGGCCGTGGCATTGGGTCTGATGGCCGCGGTGAGTGCATGCAGTCGTGCCGTCACGCCACTGCCAGCGCCTGCGCCGACGCCAGCGGAGCCCGTCCCGACACCAGTCGTGGTGCCGGCGCTCGTGCGCGCGTCGCTACCCGCGACGGTGACCGAACGTCGCTACGAGGTTCGTTCGAACGCGCGCGTGCAGCGCGATAGTGCCGGTCGCATGGACGAGCAGCGCGTGGAGACCACGGGATTCGTGTCGCTCAGTCTGCAGCGTGCGGCAGATGGTGCGTTGCGCGGTAGCGGACGGGTGGATTCGTTCGCCGTGCGGGTGGACGGCGCGCCACCCCCGCCTCCGGTGATGACCACACTCCCCAGTGGCGTGACGCAGGTGGGCGGTACGAGCCGGCCCCCGGGGTCGGTGCCCTTCGATGCCATTCTCGATGGCGTGAGCATTCGCATCGTGACGCGTCCGCCATTGGCGAATGAGTGCGATCGGCCGGAGGCGGGGGCGACGGCGCTGGTGCGCGATCTGCTCGTGCGCATTCCGCGCTCGGTGGCCGTTGGCGAGCAGTGGCGCGACAGCACGGCGAGCATCGTCTGTCGTGCCGGCATTCCGATCACGGTGCGATCGGCGCACCGCTACGTGATGCTCCGCATCGAGGGCGAGGGCGCCACGTCGTCGGTGATCGTGCAACGCAGCACGACCACGCGTCTCGATGGCGTGTTGCAGTCGTCGTGGCGCGCCCTCGAGCTGACGGGCACGGGCACCGGTCGCGAAGAAGCACGCGTGGAGATTTCGTCGGGCGCGCTGCAGCAGCTACGCGGCGACGGCACGATGACACTTCAGGTGACCGATCGCAGCCGACCCGGTGCCGCGCGCACGCAGCGTGTGTCGCAACAACTCACGACCGAAGTGAACCTGCGTCGCTGATCAGCCGCTCAATCCATCAAGCGAAGCGGCATCACCAGACAGAGATACTTGGACGGGTCATCCCATCCTTCCGGCTCGATCGTCGCGGCGCGTTCGGGCGCCTTGAAGGTGAGCCGAATCTGCTCGGTGGGCATGTAGCGCAGGATCTCGAGCAGGTAGGTCGCGTTGAAGCCGATATCGAGCTGATCGCCTGTGTACTGCACCGGAAGTTCGTCCTGTGCTTCGCCCAGGTCCGGTGTAGTGACGCTGAACTTCAGCATGCCGGAGTTGAAGGACATCTTGATGCGATGCGTCTGGTCGGAGGCGATGACGGACATGCGCTTGAGTGCACTCGTCAGCGCCGCCTTGTCGGCCAGACAGTAGCGATCGTTGTCCTTCGGGATGACCTGCTCGTAGTTGGGATACGGCCCTTCGACGAGTCGCGTGAACACGGACGTGAACGGAGAGCGGAAGCCCAGGTGGTTGTCACCGCGCGCGATCTCGAGTTCCTCTTCGGCGGGAAAGAGACGCCGGATCTGTTCGAGCGCTTTCGGTGGCACGATGAGATCGCTGGACGGTGCCGTGCTCCCTTCGACGGGGACTTCCATTTTGGCGAGGCGATGGCCGTTGGTGGCGACCATGCGCATCTTGTCGTCGCGCAATTCCCAGAGCACGCCGTTGAGGATCGGGCGTGATTCTTCGGTGCTGACGGCGAATGCCGTGTGGTGAATGAGCTTCTGCAACTCACCCGACTTCACGCGCCATGCGTCCTGAAAACGCACACTCGGAAAGGTGGGAAACTCGTCGCGCGGCAGTCCGAGCAGTTTGAACTTCGCGCGTCCGCATTCGAGCGAGATGCGCTGTTCACCAGTCGCGCTGAGTTTGACCGGCGATGGCGGCAACTCCCGCACGATCTCGCTGAGTTTCTTGGCGGGGATGGTGATCGCACCCGCGTTTTCGACATCGGCCACGACTTCCGTGCTGACGGCGATATCGAGATCGGTGGCTGACAGCCGTATCCCTCGCTCCGTCGTTTCGACGAGCAGGTTGGCCAGGACCGGGAGTGTGGTCTTGGCGGGAACGGCCGGCGTGACCGCTTGGAGTCCTTCGAGGAGTTTCTCGCGCGAGATCGTGAAGCGCATGCGGGTGTTTTTGCCCGTTCTGTGGAGTGACTGCTGTTAGAAGTACTCTTAGATAAAAAACAGGTAGTAGCAGTAGGGCGTGTGGACTTGTCTACAAGCGGTGCAACCTACGTGTGGCGAAGCACTTTCGCCACGTCCGGTGATGTGTATTCGATGTCGACTGCCGTCCGGACTCACCACGCTCCCACTTTTGTCATCGTGCGAGGTGTGGAGGGCTGTGGAGTGGTGGGGAGTCAGGTGCCCAGTTGGCCGGTTGTCCGCAACGTTTCCAACATGCCGCGCACCTTCAATACGCGGTCGGCGAAACCCGGTTCGCCGGCCATGTCTTCGGCGACCCGATCGAGCGAATGAATGACCGTGGAGTGATCGCGTCCACCGAATGCGTTGCCGATTTCGACCAGCTGCAGGGCGAGGAGTTCGCGACAGAGGTACATCGCGACCTGGCGGGGCCCTGTGAGCTGTTTGGTACGGGTTTTGGAACGCAGGCCATCCGGCGTGACGCCCCACTCGCGAGAGACGACCTGCTGGATGGTGGCGACGGTAATGGAGGTGGGGGGGATTTCCGGGAACTCCGAGCTCGAGGTGCCGCGCAGTTTGTCGCGCAGCGCTTCGCGGGCCAGTTCGACGGAGATATCGCGGTGCTTGAGTGAGGCGAAGGCGAGCAGCTTGATGATGGAGCCTTCGAGTTCGCGCACCGACGACTTCACATGTTGCGCGATGAACTCGATGACTTCGTCGGGGATGGTGAGTTCGAGGTGATCGAGACTCGCCTTCTTTTTCAGGATCGCGATGCGGTGTTCGAGGTCCGGGGCATCGATGTTGGCGACCATCCCCCATTCGAAGCGCGAAACGAGGCGCGATTCGAGTCCCGGGATCTCCTTCGGCGGCCGGTCTGACGTGAGCACGATCTGGCGACCGGCTTCGTAGATGGCGTTGAAGGTGTGGAAGAATTCCTCCTGGGTGGACTCCTTCCCTTTGAGGAACTGGACGTCATCCACCAGCAGGAGGTCGATTTCGCGGAAGCGGCGTCGGAAGTCTCCCATTTGGCCGGTCTGGATGGCCGAGACGAATTCGTTGGTGAACTGCTCGGTGCCGACGTAGGCGAGGCGGAGGGTGGGTGTTCGGCGGAGCAGCTCGTGGGCGATGCCTTGCATGAGGTGCGTTTTGCCGAGCCCGGTTTCACCGTAGATGAAGAGCGGGTTGTAGCCTTTGCCGGGCGCTTGGGCGGCAGCTTGCGCGGCGGCCGCGGCGACGTCGTTGGACTTGCCGATAACGAACTGGTCGAACGTGTATCTCGGGTTGAGTGGCGTCGAGATACGTGATTGGTGCTGCTTTGGTGCTGCGATAATTGGCGCGGGCGGCGGCGCCACGAACATGTCCATCTGCACGCGGCCCATCCGTTCCTCGTGCACTTTAAAGCGCACTTTGAGCGGGTGGCCGAGGGCGACCGGGGCGAAACTTGCCAACAGATCGGCGTGTTTCGACTCGTTCCAGTCGGCGGAGAACTGGTCGGGGGAGCCGACCATGAGGGTATCGCCTTCGACGCCGAGCGCTTCGGTGGGCTCCAGCCAGGTACGGAACGTCTGCTCCGGCAGCGCCTGTCGCGCGCGCTGGCGCAGGCGATCCCAGAGTTCGGCTGGAGAGAGCGACATTCAGGCGGTCGGGGTAACGAAGGGCGGAGTGGGCGCGTGTAGAGTGGCGCGCCGGCGTGATCCATTCGAAATCAGCGCGGGGGGCGAAGCTACCGCCCCGGATGTGGATAAGTCAATTGCGTGACCCGTGCAGGGTTCGCGAGTGCAGGCAAGAGCGGCTGGCGACCTTGACCGAAAGCCATAGGCCAGCATAATTTACGAGGCTGCACCTTTCGCCATTTCTACATTCGCTTTGAGCCCGTCGATTCTGGCGCCATTCGCGGCGACGTTGTCAAACGTTGTCGCGTGCCGGACGCCGATCGGCCGTAACCGCACGAGAGTCCTATGGGCAAGCCCACGTACCATCCTCGCAATACCAAGCGTCTCCGCAAGCATGGCTTCCGGCTGCGCATGGAAGACAAGTGGGGCCGCGCCGTTCTGAGCCGTCGTCGCAAGAAGGGTCGCAAGCGTTTGACCGTTCAGATCCCGTCGAAGTACGCGGGCGTCTGATTCTCGTTCGTTTCCGCGTGCGCAACGACTGACCCGCGGGAGCGAACTCGAAGTGGTTCGACATCAAGGGAAGCGGGTGCGCACGGCCTCGATGGATGTGCGCGCCGTCGCTTCCCTTGCTCCGTTTGCGCGCGTCGGCTTCGTCATTCCGAAGTTCAAGCATTCGGGTGTCGATCGGAACCGCCTCAAGCGGCGGCTGCGGGAACTCGTGCGAGTCGAACTGCTGCCCACGCTGAAACCGTCCGATGTGGTGCTGCGGGTGACGCCGGCCGCGTACACGCGCGACTTCGAGTCGCTCCAGTTCGAGATGCGTCAACTCGTGCGGAGTCTGGCCAACCTCGTGCTCCCCTCGGTCACCCCGCCAGCGATTGGCCGGACTGGAACGAGTTCGGGCGACACCCCGCCACCAACCGTCGCGTAGGGTGCCTGTGTCCAGCTTGCTCGAAGTCCAACATCCGGTGGCTCGCCTTCCGCAACGGCTATTGATCCTGGCTGTCCGCGGGTACCAGCTGACGCTCTCGCCCATCCTCGGGGGAGCCTGCCGCTATTATCCTTCCTGTTCCGCGTACGCGATCGAGGCGCTCGAGCGTCATGGTGCGTTGCGCGGCGGATGGATGGCGCTTCGTCGTATCGGGCGCTGTCATCCTTTCCGGCCCGGGGGCTTCGACCCGGTCCCTTGAGCGCGCGGTCTTCGCGCGATCGAGCAGCCCTCGGCGTACCTCTGTCCACTCATGGAACCACGTCGTATTGCCCTCGCCGTCGCTCTGATGGCGGTTGTTCTCTTCGCCACTCCGATGCTGTTCCCCACGCCCCCAGCGGAGCCGGGCAGCGGAGTCGTGGTGCCCGATTCGTTGCGGCGCACCGATAGTGCAGCTGCGCCGACCGCTGCAGCGTCGGTGGTTGGCGATTCCACGCGCGGCGCCATCGCGACGATACCATCGGCCGGCGCGGTCGCCTCCACGGTTGCGCCGACGGGGGCGGATTCGACGGCCGTCGTGATCGATACGACCGCCGTCAACACCGCGCATGCGGTATATCGCACGACCAATCGCGGCGCGTCGCTGATCGGCGCCGAGTTGGGGTTGTATCCGACCCTCAAGGATCGCAGTCGCACGAAGACCGGCGCGGTGGAACTGGCCAACGTGGACGAGCATCTGCTCGCGTTCCGACTCGTCTTGCCGGGCGACACCGTGCGTCTCGACAAGCAGCTGTTCCGCACGACGCGCACCGAAGAGAATGGACGGAGCACGGTGCGCTACGAGGCGACCGTCGCGCAGCGGCCGGTGTCGATCACGTACTCGTTCGCGCCCGACAGCTACCGCGTGTACATCGCGGCAAAGGTCGACGGGGCACCCGCCAACAGCTATCTGCTGGTTGACATGCCGGCCGGCTTCCGCTCGTCCGAAGCGGATACGGTGGAAGACGCGACGCACCTGGCTTACGCGTACAAACCCGAAGCGCAGAGCGCGACGGGCGTCGCGTTCCGCTCGCTCGATCCGGGTGAGCGTGAGATTGCCACCGGTCCGCTGACGTGGGTGGTGGCGAAGAACAAGTACTTCCTGGTGGGACTGCTGTCGCCGGTTGGAAAGCCGGGATTCGCTGAGCTCAACCTGACGGGTGGCGTGCGCACGGCCAAGACGGCCAACCGACTTACGGGCACGGTGATCGCGCCGCTCAAGGACGGTGAGGCGTCGTTCGACGTGTACGCCGGTCCGCAGGAGTTCTCGCGTCTGGTGGCCGTGGGACGCGAGTTCGAAACGTCCAATCCGTACGGTGGCTGGTTGCAGGGCGTCGTGCAGCCGTTTGCATCGATGGTCATCAAGCTGTTGCTCTGGATGAAGGCGACGCTCGGTCTGTCGTACGGTTGGATCCTGGTGATTTTTGGCATCGCGGTGCGCATCATCCTCTGGCCGCTCAACCAGCGCGCCATGCGCAGTTCGATGGCGATGCAGCGCATCCAGCCCGAGTTGCAGGCGATCCAGACCAAGTACAAGGGTGATCCGCAGAAGCTGCAGGCGGCGATGATGGTGGTGTACAAGGAGCACGGCATGAGTCCGTTCAGCTCCCTGTCCGGCTGTTTGCCGATGCTGATACCGCTGCCGGTGTTCTTCGCGCTGTTCTTCGTCTTCCAGAACACCATCGAGTTCCGCGGCGTGTCGTTCCTCTGGCTGCCGGACATCTCGATCAAGGATCCGTTCTACGTGTTGCCAGTACTGGTGGCAATCACCGCCGTCGGGTTGTCGTGGATTGGCATGAAGGGCGTGAAGGCGAACGAGCAACAGAAGATCATGATGTACATGATGCCGGCGCTGATGCTCTTCATCTTCCTCAACATGGCGTCGGGGCTCAACCTCTACTACCTGGTGCAGAACCTGGCGTCGCTGCCGCAGCAGTGGCTGATTGCGCACGAGCGAGGGAAGGCGGCAACGCCGGTGGTGCGCGGGTAGCGGGGGAGGGCAATGGCGGCAACAGCGACGGCAACAGCGACGGCAACAGCGACGGCAACAGCGACGGCAACAGCAACAGCAACAGCGACTGACTATCACGGATAGCAACAGATCAACAACTCTGATATTCGGGGATACAACGAACCACAAAAGACTTGATGTTGTTGTATCCGTGTAGATCCAGGCTGCTTCCGTTTTTATCCGTGATAGTCAGTTGCTTTTTGGTGTTTGTTGCTCGTTCCATGTAGCAGTAGTCCCCTGCGGCTCTGTGAGACACCTCGTCACCGACGACCGACATGATCCCGCATTCGTCGACTGACGCGCTGCCGGCTTTGCCGCGCAGCGCGTCGCTGCTTGCGGGCGGCGATGAGACGATCGTCGCGATTGCGACGGCGGCGGGGCGCGGTGCGCTGGCCGTGCTTCGTGTGAGTGGCGCGCAGTCGCGCGCGGTCGCGACGGCCGTTGGTATTGGCGAGCTCACGCCGCGCGTCGCGCGTCGAGTGGCGTTGAGGCATCCGATCGATGGCGTGCCGATTGACGATGCGATGGCGACGTGGTTTGCGGCACCGCACTCGTACACCGGCGAGGACGTGCTGGAGCTCGCCACGCACGGCGGGCGCGTGGTGCCCGCCTCGGTGTTGGCGGCCTGCGTCGCGGCCGGCGCGCGGCCTGCGTTGCCCGGTGAGTTCACTCGACGGGCGGTGCTCAACGGCCGCATGGACCTGCTGCAGGCGGAAGCGGTCGCCGACCTTATCGATTCGCGCACATTGGCGATGCAACAGCAGGCGTTGGCGCAGCTGGATGGCGGGCTGTCGCGACGGTTCGCGGCGTTGCGTGACGATGTGCTGCAGCTCGAAGCATTGCTTGCGTACGACATCGATTTTCCGGACGAAGACGATGGACCGATCGCGCCGGCGCGCATCGTGGACGCCGCCAGGACGCTGCTGCGCGCGCTTGACGTACTGCTCGAGACGGCGCCGCGTGCGGCATTGTTGCGCGATGGCGCGTTGGTGGTGATTGCCGGACCGCCGAACGCCGGCAAGTCTTCGCTGTTCAACGCGTTGCTGGGCGAATCGCGCGCCCTGGTCACGCCGATCGCGGGTACCACGCGTGATGCCATTGAAGCGGTGCTCGATCGACGGCCAGTACCGATCCGCTTCGTGGATACGGCCGGGCTACGCGAGACCAGCGAGCTGATCGAGCAACTAGGCATTGAAGTCAGCGAGCGCTACGTGGGCAGTGCGCGCGTGGTGCTTGCGTGTGGCGAGCGTGACGACGACGTGCGCGCGACGGTGGAGGCGGTTCGCACCATGACGCAGGCGGCAGTCGTACGTGTGCGGACAAAGTCGGACATTGCCGACTCTGCTGCTGTCCTCGCCGGCATCAGTGCCGATGGCGATGACGTTCAACGCGTCAGCGCCGAGACCGGAGAGGGCTTGGCCGCGCTGCTTCGACGCATCGACGACGAACTTGCGCGCGCAGGCCAGGGGTCGTCGAACGCATCGACTTCGGCATCGATGAACAGCTCAACCCCCGACGTGATGATCACGCGCGAACGTCATCGACTTGGCGTGGCGACCGCGCACGCAGAGATCGCGCAATTTCTCGAGCTGTGGTCGCTGGGCGAGCTGCCGGCCACTGTGGCGGCGGTGCATCTGCAATCGGCGCGCGACGCGCTGCAGGGCGTGACCGGCGCGATAGGTACGGAGGATGTACTGGATCGCGTGTTCCGCGACTTCTGTATCGGGAAGTGACAGCGGCATGGCAGACGAGAACAACAACAACAGAAGCAACAGCGACTGACTATCACGGATAGAAACGGGTGGACCCGGGATTTCCACGGATACCACAAGAGCTGTTTTTTGTGGTTCGCTGTATCCCCGAAAATCCTCGCCGTTGATCTGTTTGTATCCGTGATAGTCAGTCGCTGTTGCTCTTGTTGTTACGGTTGATCGCTGCGACTCGGCTACCCGACGATCGTCAGTCGCGGTGCGTCCATGGGAAGCGGCAGCGACGCCATGGCGATTTCGATGGCGCTGGCCCGTACGGCCCAGGCGATGCCGCGTGCGTCGATGGCGGATTGCACCATGCGCGCGCCAAGGAAGTAGCCGGCGCGTTCGGGCATGACGACGCGATCGAGGGTGCGCGCGTCGTCGCTCATGCCGCCGGAGAGATACCGGAGCCGAAGTCCGAGGCCGGCGCGATCGAGGTCACGATTGGCTGCGCGTTGCAGCAGCGGCTCGAGTTCGCGGATGCGTGCGTACTGCTTGCGGGCGAATCCGAAATACTCCCAGGCGGCGTGCCCCTGGCTGATGACGCGCGAGACGTGGACGGCGAGTCCTTCGTTCACCAGGAGTTCGCGCAGCGACGCGTGACGTCCCGTTTCCCAATACGAGTAGTAGCCGTCCGCGTCGTCGATCAGCGCACGCATGTCACTGCGGCTGGAAGGCGACGTGTAGCGCACGACGTGCGTGAGCTCGTGTGCGAGCCAGAGCGGAATGAGTTCCGGATCGAGTCCGAGTCCCTGCGTCTCGGTGTTGGCGACGCCGGTGAAGTGCTCGAGGCAGATGAACGCGACACCACGTCCGCCGATCACCAGTTCGCCCGCGTTGGCCGCGCCGACGCCGACCATGAGCACGACGTCGCACGGGACGTCTGTTTCGAGCAGCGCCTGCACCTTGCGTTCGGCCAGTGCGGCGAGTGCAACGACATCGGTGCGTGCGAGCAGCGCGTACAAGTCGTCGCGATTGGCGGCAACTGTGGCGCGGATCACTTCGTCGAAATGTGGCCCTGATGGCTCGAGGACATAGTTGTCCCAGTAGGCGGCGAGCAGCGCGCGATGGCGCTCGAAGTACTCGCGATATGCCGCGTCGCGGTCAGCGGCTTCGAGAACGGCGAGAAAATCGGGAAGGAGATTGATCAACATCAACGACCCTGACGCGGGAAGCCGGCGCGATCATGCTCGCCGAACAAGACGCGGGAACATAGCCCGCGCACGCGGGACGAACAAGCCACGCCGGAGGCCGGCGACCGCGCGATTCACTGCGCGATCCTCGCTGGCGGTTCAACTCTGCGCGGGGAGGTGTCGAGACTTCAGATTCGACCCCGCCTGAGACAACCCCATGACGACACTGAACCATATCGAACTGACCTGCCCCGTCTGCGAGAATGCTTTTCGTTCTCAGACGGTGGTGGCGACCAACGCATTCGGCGGCAAGCGCACGGATTTTCACGAGCGTGCCGCCGGGATGCAGCCGCTGCCGTACTTCGTGCACATGTGCACGCATTGCGGCTATGCGGGCGTCGAGCGGGACTTCGGGGACGAAGTCGACCTCGGCGATCGGATTCGCGATCGAGTGTGGAGCGAGTTGGCGACGGCGTTGTTGCGCGAGCTTCCGTCGGGGTCGCTCAAATACGATCACGCCGCGAAAGTCGCGGAATGGCAAGGGAACGAGCCGCGGTATCTGGCCGATCTCTACCTGCGTGCGGCATGGTGCTGTGTGGACGAACGCGACACGGAAGCGGAACGCTACTTCCGTCGCAAGGCGGCGGCGCGCTTTGCCGAATCGCTCGAAGCATTCGATGGTGTCGCCACCGAAGAGCGCGCGGTCATCACCTATCTGATCGGGGAACTCTGGCGACGCATCGGTGACGACGCGCGCGCGCGCGAGTGGTTCGATAAAGTGCCGGACGAAGTCACCGAGCCGGCGGCGCAGGCGTGGGTGCTCGAAGTGGCGCAACAACAGCGCAAGTCGCCGCGCGAGTGGTTCGTCTGATCTGCATCCCGCGTGACGCTGACCAACCATAGGATCGCGCGACCTCCCGTCGCGCGATTCGGGCGTTCAGCGCGTCCCGAACAGGCGGTCGCCGGCATCGCCGAGTCCGGGCAGGATGTAGCCTTGTGCGTTGAGCTCGCGGTCGAGGCAGGCCGCGAGGATTGGGACATCCGGATGCTCGCGCGTCAGCCGTTTCACTCCTTCGGGTGCGGCGACCAGGCAGAGAAAGCGAATGCGGGTGGCGCCGGCGCGCTTGAGTGAGTGCACTGCGGCGGCTGCACTGCCGCCCGTTGCCAGCATCGGATCGAGCAACAGGAAATCGCGCTCGCTCACATCGCCCGGCACCTTGAAGTAGTAGTCCACCGGCTCGAGCGTGTCGTGATCGCGATACAGACCGATGTGGCCGACGCGAGCCGACGGCATGAGACGCAGGATGCCCTCCACCATGCCAAGGCCGGCGCGCAGGATCGGGACGAGCGTCAATTTCTTGCCGCGCACCGCCCAGCCCACGGTGTGTTCGAGTGGCGTGTCCACCGGCGCCGGATCGAGTGCCAGGTCCCTCGTCGCTTCATAGGCCATCAGCATCGCGATCTCGTCCACCAACTCCTTGAACTGCTTGGTCGGTGTGCGACGATCGCGCAGCAGCGTCAGCTTGTGGCGCACCAGGGGATGGTCCACGACCGTGAGCATGGACAGCGGAGCCAGTTCGTCAGACATCGGTGTGCAGATCGAGGGGAGGATCGCCAGACCGCTCGCATGAGAGAGTGCACGCCGTCGCGTGGAGTCCATCAGCCGCGTGCAGCAACGGTAGCGTGGCGCCCGTGGCACACGCTACCTTCGCCGGCATGAAGGAATATCAGGCGGTGATCATCCGGCTCACGCGTCACGTCCGCGAAGACGAGGACGCCCTCACGGACTTGCTCAACGAGCGCAGCCGCATGGGGTGGACGCCGGGGCGACTGGCGCAGGACGGCCAGCGCATGACGATCATCTTCGAGCGCGAACTGCCGCCCACCGAGTAGCGGACGATGTCCCGCGATGACGCGCGGGCGCTGGCGTGCATCACGGCACACGGCCGCACAGGGATCGCCTTTCAGGCGCTGGGCCGCGGTCTCGCGCACTGGTTCGACGCGCCGGGAAATCGGTCGGGAGATCTGCGCGGAGGTTCTCATGGCGATTCGCGCGGTCTGGTGGCGTATTTCGATACCGGCAGCGCGTGGATCGCCGCCGGCGAGCCGATCGCGTCACGCGAGGACAGCATTCCGGTGGCGGAAGCGTTCGTGAAGGCGGCGCGTGCGCAGGGTCGCCGTGTCGCCTTCTTCGCCACCGAAGGAGTTCTCGCCGCCTCGCCACGATTGCGTCGCGTGAGCATCGGCGAACAGCCGGTGTGGGACCCGTCGCGCTGGGCGAGCGATCTGCGTCAGCATCGCTCCATGCGCGAACAATTGCGTCGTGCGAGAGCGAAGGGTGTTCTGGTGCGGGAGATCGAAGCGGGCGGGTCCTCGCTACGCGCGCCAATCGAGACGCTGATCGAGCGCTGGCGTGCGTCGCGCTCGATGCCGGTGATGCGATTTCTCGTGGACCTGGCGCCGTTCGAGCACAGCGCCGAGCGGCGATTGTTCGTGGCGGAACGCCATGGTACTGTGCAGGGCATGCTGTCACTGTCGCCGGTGCCCGCACGCGGCGGCTGGCTGTTCGAACATCTGCTGCGCGATCCCGGCGCACCGAACGGCACCGCCGAACTGCTCGTGGACTGCGCGATGCGGGCGCTCGATGCCGACGGCGTACGCTGGGTGACGCTCGGCCTCGCACCGCTCTCCGGGCGCGTCAATGCATGGCTCGACCTTGCGCGTCGTGTCTCGCGTCCGTTCTTCAACTTTGCGGGACTCTCGTCTTTCAAACGCAAGCTGCGACCGCACGCGTGGGAACCGATGTACATGGCGTTCCCGCGCGAACAGCACGCGGCGATGGCGATGCTCGAGGCGCTGCGCGCATTCGCGGGGGGATCAGTGGTGTGGTTTGGCGTGCGCACGGTGCTGCGTGGTCCGCCGCCGCTGCTTCGTGCCCTCGCCTGGTTGCTGGTCCCGTGGACACTGCTGCTGGCCCTGGTGCCAACGCATCCATGGTTTCCCTCGCGCGGTGTGCAGGCCGCCTGGGTGGTATTCGATGGGCTGCTGCTGTGGGCGTTGTTCCGGCAGCAGCGCCTCCGCAGCGATTGGCTGGCGGCGCGGAGCGCGGTCGCGATCGCCACCGCGGTTTCCGTTGACGCTGTGCTCACGTTGACGCAGGCCGTCTGGTGGAACGCCATGCACATGAATGGCGCGCTCGAGACGGTGGCCGTGGTGATCGCCTGCGCCGGGCCGGCCATCGCGGCGCCAGTGCTTTGGGGGGCCGTGCGCCGACTGCAGCATCTGGCGGGCGTGAGAGTGCCGCAGCGGTAGGTCCGGATTGGGACGGCGTGCTCGTGCGAGCGCGGGGCCGGTTCGCCCGAGTTAGGTTGGGGACATGAAACGGATCTGTGTGTACTGCGCCTCCAACGATGGTGCGCGTCCGGAGTATCTCGAATCGGCGCGTGCGCTGGGTCGATTGATCGCGGAACGTGGAATCATGCTCGTCTATGGCGGTGGAAAGACCGGGTTGATGGGTGCGCTGGCTGACGCCGCGATGGCGGGAGGCGGCGAAGTGGTTGGCGTGATGCCGCATGCGCTCGTGGAGCGCGAAGTGGCGCATCACGGGCTCACGGCCTTGCGCGTGGTGGACTCCATGCACGAACGCAAGGCGATGCTCGCCGAACTGGCGGACGCCTTCGTGGCGCTGCCCGGCGGACTGGGCACGCTGGAGGAGCTGTTCGAGACGTGGACCTGGGCGCAACTGGGTGTGCATCGGAAGCCGGTGGCGCTGCTGAACGTGCTCGAGTACTGGTCGCCGCTCGTGTCATTGATGGCGCACGTCGAATCGGAGGGGTTTCTGCGAGGTACGCCGCAGGAATGGCTGGTGGTGGATGCAGATCCGGCCTCGATGCTCGACCGGTTGGCGACGTTCGAGCCACCCGCGGTGCGTCGCTGGCTGCGGCTCGGCGACACCTGAGCGCGGAGAGGCGCCTCGTGGCTGAGCGTTTCCTGCGGAGCGTGCGGTGATCCGCGGCAATCCACTCGACCTGCTGGGGTTGCGCGACCGCGCGGAGCAACGCGGCGGACCCGTCGTCCCCGCGCTGGCCGTGATCGCCATGCTGAGCAGCGTGCCGACGCTCTTCTCATGGGCGCTCGGCATCCCGTCGCTTGGTCAGCCGTTGCGCGTGTTTCCGGTCTCGCGCCCGCTCGGTCTTGTTCTCATTTGGATCGCCGCGCTGTGCCTGATTGCGATCTGGCGTGCGCGACGTCGCGTGGCGCAGCAGCTGTCGGTCGTACTGACACTGGCGAGTGTGATCGGCGCGGCGGTCGGCGTGTTCTTTGTAGATCTGCCGATCGGGATCGCGTTCGCCGTTGCCGGCATGTTCAGCGCCTTGGGCGTCGCCTTCTGGATGCTCTCGCGTCCGACGATTTCGCACCGCGCGCTGGTGGTGTCCAGTTCGGTGGGTGCGATACTGCTGGCGATGTGCGGTGTGCTCGTCATGGCCGCACTCGGCGACATGCTGCAGACGGAAGTCGCGCGTCGTATCGCACAGGTATCCCTGAACACGCTGGTTGGCATCATCGCGCTGAGTGCGGCGCTGTTGCGCTATGTGGCGGCGCACGAGTCGACCGGGGTGGCGCCACCGAGGTGGCTGGCGCTGACAGTGGGTGTAACCGGCGCACTGATGACGCTGGTGTTCTGGCAGTCGTTGCTGGCGCGCGAACACGCGGAGACGCGCGCGCGCGCCGCGATCGCGTCGGATGCCGTGCAGCGCGCCATCCGACGACAATTCGTTGTCATTGACCGCACGATCGCACGCGTCGCGATCTATGCGCAGACCGCACCGGCGAACGCGACCATCTGGCATTCGTCGATGTCCCGATTGCCGAGAGAGATCGACGGGCTCGAAGACATTCTCTGGTTTGACTCTCTCGGTGCGCTGGTTCACGCGACCGGCGACAGTGGACTGACGCCAGCGGTGGTGGCGGATCTGGGTCGATGGGCGATTCGCGGGAGTGATCGCGAGCCGACGGCGTACGCGGCGCCACAGATGAGGGTGGCGCTGCCTCAGGTGGCGAGAACAACGGCGAACGGTGTCGTCATTGTCGTCGGACTTCTCTCGGCACGCACCCTGATCACCGACTTCATCGCGGGCCACGGCAGCGGGTTCGAGATTCGCGCCTTTGTAAACGATTCGCAGATCGCCGGTTCGCCGAGTGGAGACGAAACGTCGGTCTTTCGCAGCACGATGCTGCTGGGCGATCGGCAGGTCGATCTCACCTTCTCACCGAATCCGGTGCCGGTCCGCTCCACCTTTCCCGAATTGCTGCTGTTGATGGGGCTTTCGGTCGCCGCACTCGCCGCGGTGACTTTGTGGTTGGCGCGCAAGAGTTGGGAGCAGGCGAGCAGGCAAGGCATGGCGCGCATGCAGCGGGCCATCGAGCGCTCGACCGATGGCGTCTGGGAACTGGACTTGCTGCAGGGCACGTCGCATCGCAGTGGTGCACTCGTGCGCTCACTCGGCTACGAGCCATCGCAGCTCAACGGCGCGGCGTCCGCGTGGACCGCGCTCATTCACGCGGAGGACAGCGCGCACGTGTCGGCGGCATTGAGTGCGCACGTCGCCGGCACGACCGAGGTGTTCGAGTGCGAGTACCGCATGCGCGCGGCGGACGGAGGCTGGCACACGATCGTCGATCGTGGCCGCGTCATCGAGCGCACGATCGACGGCCGGCCGGCGCGGCTGCTTGGCATCACGGCGGACATCACTGAACGCGCGCATGCAGAGGCAGAGCAGGAGAAGAGCGAACGCCGGTTCCGCGCAATGTTCGACAGTGCCTACCGGCTGCAGCTGCTGCTCGATCGCGACGGCACCATCCTCGAGGCCAATCGCGCGTCGGCCGATGCGGCGGGACTGACGGTCGAAGCGATGCAGGGGCTGGCGTTCAACGTCGTGCGTTGGTGGAACAACGACGAGGGGATGTCGGCGCGCGTGCAGGAGCGGTTCGAGCGCGCGCGGGCCGGCGAGACGACGCGCTTCGAAGTGCGTGCGTGGATGCCGGAGGGTCGGTCCACGTCGATGGATTTTTCGTTGCGTCCGATCCGAGATGCCAGTGAGCAGGTGATTCAGGTGCTGGTGGAGGGACACGACCTCACCGAACGCAAACGCGCCGAAGAATCGCTGCGACAGATTGGGGCGCTGACGACGATGGGGCAGTTGGCCGCGCGTGTGGCGCACGAGATCAACAATCCGCTGGCCGGGATCCAGAACGCCTTTCTGCTGGTGCGTGACGGGATCCCGACCGATCATCCGCACTATCGGTTTGTTGGTGCCATCGAGCGCGAGATCGCGCGAATCGCGGCGGTCACGCGCCAGCTTTATGAGACGTATCGTCCGGACCAGGCGATGGACTCGCAGTCGTCCGTCATTCTGGCGTTGAGCGACGCGGTAAGTTTTCTTGAGCAGGTGAATCGAACGCGCAACGTGAAGATCGTGACCAGCGTGGCGCGTGCGCCGTCGCTGGTGCCGGTGCCGGACGCATTGTTGCGACAGACGTTGTACAATCTGGTGCAGAATGCGTTCGATGCGTCGCCACCGAACGGCACGATCGAGGTGTCGGCCGTGCACGAAGGTGAGTGGTGCGTGATTCGCGTCTGTGATGAAGGGCCGGGCATCCCCGAACGCATCCGAGAGCGGATCTTTGAGCCATTCTTCAGCACGAAGGACCGCACGATGAAGACTGGTGGCATGGGCATCGGTCTTGCTTTGGTGCGCCAATCGGTGCTGGCGGTGGGCGGCCAAGTCATCGTCCGCGACCGCGCGAGCGGAGGCACCGAGTTCGAAGTTCGTCTTCCCATGCAACCCATCGACACAGGGGTTTTGCAATGAGCCGTGGCCGCATCCTGATTTCCGACGACGAGCCGACGTTCCTGAATTCAACGGCCGAACTGCTGCGACGGGAGGGGTATACGGTGGAAACGGTGGAAGACGCGCCGTCCGCCATCCGCGCGATCACCGCCGCCCCGTTCGACTTGCTCATCACCGATCTCGAGATGCCCGGGAACGCGGACCTGGATCTGGTGCAGCAGGTGTCGAACATCAGTGGCGGGCTGCCCATCATCATCATCACCGGCTTTCCGTCGGTGCGATCGGCGGTGAAGTGCATCGAACTGCCGGTGACCGCGTATCTCGTGAAGCCGGTGGACTTCTCCACCTTGCTGGCACGCGTATCCGGGGCTGTGGCTCGCTTCCGATCGTATCAGGCCATGCAGGACGCCGAGGCGCGTTTACGCGACTATCGTCGCCAGTTTGAGGTGCAGCCGCCCGCAACGGAGAAGGATCCGAAGTCGGGGATCGACATATTTCTTGCGATGACGCTGCGCAACGTCATGGGTTCGCTCTCGGATCTCGAGCATCTGGGGCAGGCGCTGGCGGGGACACCTGAGGGTTCGCAACACGCCTGTCAGTTGATCAACTGTCCGCGCGGCGCACAACTGCAGCAGGCTGTCGAAGACACGATCGCCGTCCTCGAGGAGACGAAAGGCACCTTCAAATCGAAGACACTAGGCGACCTTCGGCACCGACTGGAACTCCTGGTGCGGCACGTCTAGCATCGAGGCCGCGTGGGAAAAGACCCATGTTTCCACATCGTCACCGTATCGCTGCGATGAAAATCACATTGACGAGAAAGAGCGCTCTTGCTATCGCTTGCACCACCGTCATATTAACAACTGTGGTGTTGGAGAACTTGAGTGCTGGATGGAACGGTCACACGCGACAGCGGTAACAGCCCCTCGTAGTTCGATTTGCGGCGTGTGCAATACGACGCCGGCAACACCCTGGTAAAAATACGGACCGCTTGATCGGTCCACCTTGACGTCCGGGGATTCAGGCCCCGGAAGTTGAAGGCGCGAAGGTTCGCTCATCCGTGAGCGTTCTACGCGCCTTTTTTCGTTGTCCCATAGCTTCCAACTAGGACCTCGGATATGAGCCACGCCGCTCTATACCAACCCGCCAACGCACTGCGCAGCCGACCCGAGTCGGGCAGCGCTGCCAGCAGCCTTTCACGCACGTCGCGTCTGCGCGAGCGTCAGCCTCATGGAGCCGCACCGGTCCTGGAC
>CAYWCJ010000009.1:20171-31542 GCA_964456595.1 uncultured Gemmatimonas sp.
ACGCTCAGGCGCGTACTGATCGTCTCGCAGGACGCGGCGACACTTTCCACGCTCCGTCAGGCGCTGGAAGCGGCCGGCCGCGAGGTGTTGACGGCGTCGCGCATGAGCGGGTTGCTGGAGCAGATCGGGCGCGCAGAAATCGACCTGTTGATCACCGACTCGAAGTTCGAGGACGGCGACGGCTTGGCACTGCTCGATGCCATGCAGCGCACGCATCCGAACACGTTGACGGCGTTGTTGACCGAGCCCGACGCACCGAACTCGCCTCGTCAGGCGTTCGGGCATGGCGCGTGCGACTATCTGTCGAAGCCGGTGCGGTCGGACGATGTGCTGGCGTTCCTGCGCCGCGCGGACTCCATGCGCACGCTGCGACTTGAGACGACGGAGTCGAGCGCCGAGCTGCAGTCGAACTTTCATGGCATGCTTGGCAGCACGCCGGCGATGCTCGAGTGCTTCCGCATGATCTCGCGCGTCGGTCGCACCGACGTGACGACGCTCGTCACGGGCGAGAGTGGCACCGGCAAGGAGCTCGTCGCTCGCGCGCTGCATGAAGAGAGCAGCCGTCGTCACAAGCCGTTCATCGCGCTCAACTGCTCGGCGCTGCCGTCGGAGCTGGTGGAGAGCGAGTTGTTCGGGCATACGCGCGGTTCCTTCACCGGTGCCGTGAAGGATCATGCAGGCTTGTTCGAGTCGGCCAACGGCGGCACGCTCTTTCTCGACGAGATCGGCGACCTGGGGCCGCTCGCGCAGGCGAAGGTGCTGCGCGCATTGGAGAGTGGCGAAGTGATGCGCGTTGGCGGCACGCGTTGCACGCACGTGGACGTGCGCGTGATTACGGCGACGAATCGTCCGCTCGATGAGATGGTGGCGCAGGGGAAGTTTCGCGAAGACCTGCTGTACCGGTTGAAGGTCATTCCGATCACGCTGCCGCCGCTGCGTGAGCGCAAGGCGGACATTCCGCTGCTGACCACGTACTTCCTGCAGCTGTTTGCGGAGCGCTACGGCATGCCGATGCGCCAGGTGGACGACGATGCGCGCGCGCTGTTGATGCAGTACGACTGGCCGGGGAACGTGCGCGAGTTGCGCAACGTCATCGAAGGCGCGCTGATCATGGCCGACGGCCCGTCGGTCACGGCCGTTGACCTGCCGGCGAATCTTTCGGTGCGTCCCGCGTCGACGATGATCCCCCAGGCGCTGCTGCAGCAGTCGGCCGACCTGCCGTTCGTGGAAGCACGCGAGCGAGCACTGCGCGAGTTCGATCGCCTGTTTCTCAGCGCGGCGCTGGCGCGCAACGGAGGCAATATCGCGCGCACCGCACGCGCACTCGGATTGCATCGTCAGTCGCTGCAGAAACTTCTCGCACGTCGCGACCTGCGACAGAGCGGGGATGCACGTCGCGAACTCGACGCGTAGGCGCGGGGGAGAACCAGACGATGATACTCATGACACAGACGACCGAAGTTCTCGGGATGGTGGCGGAACGCTTCAAGGCGTTGTCCGAACCGGCACGGCTGCAGCTGTTGCACGCCATGAACACGCGCGAGCTTTCGGTGAACGAACTCGTGGAGGAGACCGGTCTCGGGCAGGCCAACGTGTCCAAGCACTTGCAGGTGTTGCACGCCCTCGGCTTCGTGAAGCGACGCAAGGAAGGACTGTTCGTGTTCTACAACCTGGCCGATCGCAGCGTGCTCAAGCTGTGCGACCTGATGTGCGGACGAATCGAGGCGCAACTCGAGGCGCAAAAGCGATTGCTGAGCGCGTAGTCGGGCGCCTCCACCACCGGAGGAGGCGTAGTGCAGATCGAGTTCAGTGGAGCCGCCCGTGAAGTCACCGGCTCCTGTCATATCCTGCGGGTCGGCTCGAAGACCATCTTGCTGGACTGCGGGATGTTTCAGGGTCGCCGCGCCGAAAGTCGTGAGAAGAACGCACGGCTGCCGCTCCCGGTGACGGACATCGATGCCGTGATTCTGTCGCACGCGCACATCGATCATGCCGGTCGTCTGCCGTATCTGGTGGCTCAGGGGTACGAGCAGACCATCTGGGCCACCGCGGCCACCCGCGACCTGTGTGCGGTCATGCTCGCCGACTCGGCGCATATTCAGGAAAAGGACGCCGATTTTCTCGAGCGACACGGGCGGCCACACGCCGAGCCGTTATACACCATGCGCGACGCGACCCGGACGCAGGAGTGCATGGTGGGAATGCCGTACCACAAATGGTTCGAGGTTACCGACGGTGTGCGTGCGTTCTACACCGACGCGGGGCATATCCTCGGCTCCGCGTCGGTGCTGATCGAAGCGCGCGAAGGCGGCGACTTCAAGCGCATCGTGTTCTCGGGTGATATCGGGCGCGCCGGACTGCCGATCATTCGCGATCCGGAAGCGCCAGACGGTGGTGCCGACGTGATTCTGTGCGAATCGACGTACGGCGATCGCGATCACGAATCGGTGGAAGGTGCACGCGAACATCTCGCGCGCGTCGTGCGCGATACCGCGGCGCGTGGTGGACGTATTCTCATTCCCGCATTCGCCGTTGGCCGCACACAGGAACTGGTGTACGACCTGCACAGTCTCCTGCGTGAAGGGAAGATCCCAAGCATTCCCGTCATCGTTGATTCACCGCTGGCGATCAACGCGACCGATGTGTTCAGCATGCACCCGGAAGTGTACGACCACGACGAAGAGCTGGTGCGCAATGCGCCGAGCCTGTTCGACTTTCCGCTGGTGAGATTCACGCGAGACGTGCGCGATTCGAAGGCGCTGAACGGTGCGCACGGTCCGATGATCATCATTGCGGCATCGGGGATGGCGGAGTCGGGACGTATTCTGCATCACCTCCGCAACGGCGCCAGCGATCCGCGCAACACGATTCTCATCGTCGGCTTTCAGGCCGAACACACGCTCGGTCGCCGCATTGTCGAACGTCGTCCGCAGCTTCGTGTGCTTGGCGACGACGTGGAGCTCGCGGCACAGGTGGAGGTGCTGAATGGCTACAGCGCGCACGGTGATCGCACCGAGCTGCGCCTTTGGCTGGACACCGTGCGCGATCGCGGTGTGCGCGAGGGGCGTAGTCACCCGCGCGTGCATCTCGTCCACGGCGAAGCGAAGGCGCAGGATGCGTTCGCCACCTCGCTGCGGGCTGGTGGCTATGTCGTGGATGCGCCTGAGCCCGGGGACGTGCGCCCGATCTGATCCAGAGGATCCGGACACGAACGGCGCGCCGTTCGTGCGAGCACAGTAGTTTGCGACATCATGTCTCGCCGAGCTTCGCGCGTCGCGATGCGCGCGCTCGCCGTCCTGCTTGCAGGATGGATTTCGCTTCTTGCCGCAATCGTCGTCTGGTCGACGCGCGGGGCTGAAGACCGCGCCGACGCCATCGTGGTGCTTGGTGCTGCGCAGTACGGCGGCCGCCCGTCGCGTGTGCTCAGTGCGCGCCTCGATCACGCGTTGGGATTGTGGCAGCGCGCGCGTGCGCCACGCGTGGTGCTCACCGGCGGTCGTCGCGCCGGCGATTTGCTCAGCGAAGCCGCCGCCGGTCGTCGGTATGTGGTCCGACGCGGCGTTCCGGCATCCGCGATCCTGCTCGAAGCGCACGGCCGCACGTCACTGGCGTCGATTCATGGCGCGGCGGTGTTGCTGCACAGTCTTGGCGATTCGTTGCCGGCCAAACCGCGCGTGCTGCTGGTGAGTGATCCGTTTCACATGCTGCGACTCGATCTGCTGGCACGGCTGCATGGTCTCACGCCGTTGCCGTCGCCGACGCGGACGAGTCCTATTTCAGCGAATCAATCGGTGGCGATCGAGTATATCCTGCGCGAGTCGCTGGCCATTCCCGCCGACGTCGCGAAACTGCTTTGGTTGCAGCTCACGGGACACAGCACGTCGGTGAACGCGGAAGGGTGAATACCGAACCGCAACCGACTATCACGGATACGAACCGCGCTGCCGCCCCCCATTGCGTTGGCACTACTTCCTGGACGATGCGGCGCGAAGGAGTTTGACCACGCCGCCGGGTCCGACTTCGAAGAGTGGAATGTCGGCGATGTCGTTTTCGAGCAGGAATTGCACACCGGGTCCGGCGCGCAGCGAACCGGCCAGGCGGAACGGATCGGCGCTGGAGAGCGAGACGGTATATCCAAGGTCGGCCAGCGATGCGGCGGTGACCCGACTGAGTGGCATGCCACCCGCGGCGGCAAAGCCCTGCATCAGCTCACGACCGAACAGCGAGTTACGCCAATGGCTGTCGCGCGTGCCTGAGCCGCCGCTGTTCTCGACGGGAACGGGAGTGCCGGAGTAGATCACGCCCCCGATGCCGGGAAACTCTGCGCGTGCCGCGGCGCCCGTGAAGAACGGATCGCTGGTGCCGGCGCCGGAAAGCAGCGCGCGACGAAAGTCCCAGAGTGTCCCGATGCCGAGGACGTGTCCCATCTCGTGCAACACCACGTCGTCGATGGTGCCGCTGGTGAGCAGAGACGGCATGTCGTCCTGATCGAACTCCATCACACCAACGAGGGTGAGTCGCGTGGCGGTGTTGATGTAGCACGGACCGGCCTGCGCGAGCACCTTGCCGACGCCGTCGATGGCCGCGACGCGCGCATAGACGATGACATCGCTGACAACTTCGTTGATCGCCGGAGTCCACGACGCACAGGCGCCGGCGGGCGCCGGCAGGAAAACATCGTGCACGTGGCCGACGATGATCTTGCGCCAGCGTGCTGCGGCCCTGGTGAAGGCTTCGCGTTGCCGCGTGGTGCCGCCATCACCGACAAAGCGAATGTCGACCTTGAACAGCGAGTTGGAGACGTTGGCGATGAACGTCACCTGCTTGCCCGGCACGACCGAACTGGTGGCGACGAGTGTCTGCGCGGTCGCGTTTCCGAGCACCCAACTGCCAACGAACGCGACACCGGTCGCCGGATCTGTCTGCGACGTGCTGCCGGTGACGGTGCCGGAGTTCGCGCCCGGTGTGAAGGTCACCGGCACATTGCCGATGGGGTTGGCGAAGGCATCAACGACGCGCACGCCGGGTGGAAGCGAGATCGCGGTGCCGTTGACGCCGTCCTGATTGTCGCCGCCGGCCTTGAGGAGATCCACGGGAGGGCCGGGAATCGCCACGACGAAGAACCCCGCCGGGGGGACGCTGCCGACGGAGG
Source organism: uncultured Gemmatimonas sp. (assembly GCA_964456595.1). Classification (GTDB taxonomy): domain Bacteria; phylum Gemmatimonadota; class Gemmatimonadetes; order Gemmatimonadales; family Gemmatimonadaceae; genus Gemmatimonas. The sequence goes on from CAYWCJ010000009.1 coordinate 25,324, forward strand.
CGGTCGCCAACTGCAGGCGTGCAGTGGTGCCGAGCTGCCAGGAGGAAGCGGTCGCGATTCCCTGCGCGTTGGAAATCTGTTGTGCGCCGAGGATCGTGCCGTCGCCGGGTGGTGTGCTGAAGCTGACGGTCGTACCGGGCACCGGATTCCCGAACTGATCTTCGACCCGCGCCGAGGGCGGGCTAAGCACGAGTGTGTTGACGACCGCCTGTTGCTGATCGGGGCTGACGCCGACCACGCGTGCGACCGGACCCGGCGCCGCGTCGGCAACGAAGGTGACAGGTGCGGCGATGCCGTCGGCGGTGGCCTGGAGTGTTTGCGTTCCCGAGACGGTGCCGAGCGTCCAGCCGCCGGAGCTGGCGTCACCGGCGGCCGTGGTGCGCACGGAATCGTTGACCACCTTGCCGCCGCCAGCGGTGACTCGCCAACGCACCATGACGCTCTTGATGGCCTTGCCCCTGGCGTCGAGCACTTTCACGGACGGAATCGTGCTCACGACGGTGGCGACCGTGGCGGCCGTCGTCAGGCTGGTGGATGGTGTGGTGGTCGTCGGCACCTGCGGGTCTCCCCCGCAGGCCGTGCCGACGAGAGAGCCAAACGCAAGCGAGCTGGCGATCAGCAAACGAACCGGGACCCGGCGTGCAAATATGTCGGACATGACCGAAGCGTCAGTGTGAATACGGGTGGTGCGCTGGTACGTTCGTGACCCCACTACCAATATTGGGTCATGCGCATTCCTGTCGAGAGCTTCCGCCTCCCAAACGGCCTGCACGTGGTGCTCTCTGAGGATCACACAGCGCCGATCGTTGCCGTCAACCTGTGGTACCATGTCGGGTCCGCGAACGAACGTCTCGAACGAACGGGGTTCGCCCATTTGTTCGAGCACATGTTGTTTCAGGGATCGGCCAACGTTGAAGCCAACGAACACTTCGAGCTCGTGCAGCGTGCGGGTGGTACACTGAATGGCTCCACGTGGCTCGATCGCACCAACTACTACGAGACACTTCCCTCCAACCAGCTCGCGATCGCGCTCTGGCTGGAAGCCGATCGCATGGGTCGCATGCTCCCAGCCCTGACGCAAGTGAAGCTGGACACGCAACGCGACGTCGTGAAAAACGAACGGCGCTGGTCGGTGGACAACCAACCGTACGGCACGTGGTGGGAGCGACTGCCCGCGCTCTGCTTTCCGGAGGGACATCCGTTCCATCATTCGCTGATCGGATCGATGGAGCACCTGACCGACGCCTCGCTCGAGGATGTCGCGGACTTCTTCCGCACGTACTACACGCCGGACAACGCGGTGCTCACCATCGCCGGTGATTTCGAGCACAGTGAGGCGATGCGACGGGTGGCCGAGTACTTCGGCCCGATCGAGCGCGGATCGGCGCGCCCGCCGTTGCGGGATATGACAGTGACACCTGTTTTCGGCGAGACCCTACGCGAAGTGGTGAGCGACGCGGTGGCGTTGCCGCGTCTGTTGGTGGCGTGCCGCACACCCGTCTTTGGAACGGACGGCTACTACGCGGCCAGTCTGGCGGCCGCGGTGCTCGGATTGCGCACCGGCAGCCGGTTGGAGCAGTCGCTGGTACGTGGACAGCGGGTGGCGTCGCAGGCCACCGCGTTCACCTACGATCTCGCGAAAGGGAGTGATCTGCTGGTGGTCGACGTGACCGCGCACCCGGACGTGTCCACCGAAACCCTGGAAGCGTCGGTCCTTGCGGAGCTCGACAAGATGCACGAGCACGGGGTGACCGAGTCCGAAGTGGCCCGCGCCCGCGCGCTCATCGAAACGAGCTTCGTCACGAGCATGCAGTCGGCGGCGGAACGTGCCGATCAGCTTTCGCGATTTGCGACGTACTTCGGCGATCCGACGTTGGCCAACGAGCAGGTGTCGCGCTATCAGGCCACCACCGCCGCCGATGTCAGTGCGTTGGCGCGCGAGCGGCTTGGTCCGGACAATCGCGCGCTGCTGTTGTTCGTGCCGGCCGACGACGCCGCGACGGACGCCGAGTCGCAGTATTCGACGGTGGAGGTTGGCGCATGAGTGGCGATGCGAGCGATGAACGGGTGACGACGCGCGACGCATCCGGCTCGGCGACGGCTGCGCCGCCGCGCCCTGGCGCGTCGGCACCACGACCGTATCACTTTCCGATGTTCGAGACGCGCATTCTGGCGAACGGATTGCGCGTCATCGTGTCACCGGTGCCGGCGTATCCGGTGGTGACGACGCTGGCGGTGGTGGAAGCGGGCGCCACGCGCGATCCACGCGATGCCGAAGGGCTGGCGCAGATGACGACGCGCGCGTTAGCCGAGGGCACGCGCGACATGAATGCGCTGCAGCTTGCCGAACGACTCGAGTCGCTGGGCACGACGCTCGATACCGGTGCGGATTGGGATTCAGCGATCGTGCAACTGACGTCGCTGTCGTCACGGGTGGAAGATGCGTTTGCCGTGCTGGCGGAAGTGCTGCGCTTCCCGGCCTTTCCCGACGGCGAAGTGGATCGGTTGCGCGCCGAACGCCATGCCGATCTCGCGCAACTGCGTGCCGAACCGCGAGGCCTGAGCGATGTCTTCTTCTCGCGTTTGTTGTACGACATCGAGTCGCGTTTTGCGCGTCTGGCGGGCGGCGACGAGGAGAGCATCGATCGCATCGTGCGCGATCGCATCGTGGCGTATCACGCCGAGTACTACTGTCCCAACTCGACGGCGTTGATGGTGGTGGGTGATATCAGCGTGGACGATGCGGTGCGCCATGCAACGAAGTACTTCGGCGATTGGGCGGGCACCGCGCCCGATGTCACCGAACCGCTCGACGTGGCGCGTTTCCACGAGCCGCGTGTGCATGTGATCGACAAGTCGGAAGCACCGCAGTCGGAGCTGCGTGTGGGGCATGTGGCCGTGCCGCGGCTGCACGAGGACTACTTCCCGCTCGTGGTGATGAACGCGATTCTTGGCGGCCTCTTCTCGTCGCGCCTGAATCTCAATCTTCGCGAGGTGCATGCGTACACGTACGGTGCGCACTCGGCGTTCGACTGGCGTCGTGCGGCGAGTCCGTTCGAAATCTCGACGGCGGTGGAGACGGCGATGACGGCTGCTGCGTTGCAGGAGATCGAGATCGAGTTCACCCGCATTCGCGAAGCGCCGGTGAGCGACGCGGAATTGTCGCTGGCGACGGACTACCTGGTGGGTGTCTTTCCCGTGCGTTTCGAGACGACGGCGGAAGTCGCAGGCGGACTGGCGAACGTGGAGATTTTCCGTCTGCCGTCCAACTACTTCGACGTGTATCGCGAACGGGTGCGTGCGGTGACGGCGGCCGATGTGCTGCGGGTCGCGCAGCGCCATCTCGATCCGACGCGTTTGCAGGTGGTGGTGGTGGGCGATGCGTCGGTCATTCGCGAACCGCTGGCGGCGCTTGGACTCGGCCCGGTCACCGTGTACGATCCTGCCGACGCCGACGCACCGTCTGTGGCTCTGCCATCGCTTTCTCCTTCCGTCTCCTGACCCGCCTCGTGCCTGCTGCCAAGTCCGCAAAGTCGCCGTTGTACGAAGTCCGTCGGTCGCCCATTCAGGGGCGCGGCGCGTTTGCAATCCGACCGATCCGCAAAGGACAGCGGGTGGACGAGTATCTCGGGGAACCGATCACGCACGAAGAGGCGGATCGTCGCTACGACGACACTCAGGGACGGCACCACACGTTCCTGTTCATTCTCGACGACGACACCGTACTCGACGCACGAAAGAACGGAACGGATGCACGGTACATCAATCACTCGTGCGACCCGAACTGCGAGACGGAGATCGACGACGGCCGCATCTGGATCAAGGCGGTCAAGGCGATCAAGCCGGAGACGGAGCTGGTGTACGACTACCGGTTCGAGTGGGACAACGCCTACGAGCCGGACGACGTGCGGTACTACGCCTGTCGGTGTGACACGGCCAAGTGCCGCGGGACGATCCTGCGGGTGCCGGTCTATCTCCGTCCGACGGTGAAGAAATGGTTGGCGGGGGACGATGTCCCGAAGCCGCGAAAGGCCAGCAAGAAGACGGCGAAGAAAGCCGCCAGGAAGGCCGCGAAGCAGGCCGCGAAGAAGCGGGCGAAGGCGTGAGCGCTGGGCCGGGGCGGGTGTCGAGCCATCGGGCGTACACGGGACGGGTGATTTCGCTGGACGTGGACGAGGTGCGGTTTCCGGACGGCTCGATCGGGTCGCTGGAGATGGTGCGTCATCCCGGCGCGAGTGCCATCGTGCCGCTGCTGGATACGGATGCGGACGACCCGGAGGTGCTGCTGATTCGTCAGTATCGATATGCGGCGGAGGGTTATTTGTACGAAATCCCGGCCGGACGGCTGGATGCGGGGGAATCCCCGTTGGAATGCGCGAGACGCGAGCTGCGTGAGGAAACCGGATACCGTGCGACGCGTGTCGAACCGCTGTTCACGATGTTCACCACGCCGGGCTTCACGGACGAGAAGATCCATCTCTTCCTGGCGACCGGTCTGGTGGCCGGGGAGAGTGCCCGTGAGGCCGACGAGTTCATGGAGCTGGTGCCAACCAAGCTATCCCGCGCGCTGTCCATGATTGAGCAGGGTGAAATTCAGGATGCCAAGACGGCATTGGCACTGCTGTATGCGGCGGGTTTCCGGCTGAGCTGAGTGGGGGACTGTCCTCCCCAGGTGTCCTCTATTTGGGAAGCGGTGGCGGCCCCAGTCTTACCCCGACGAGGCCGTGACGCGCGATACATCCGGCTAAGTCGCTGTGGCGTATCTATTTGCGCGGAAATGTTCCATCGGGTTCCCCGCGGCACGGCGCGTGCAATAGGGAGTGGTGCGCGACGTGACGGACTGCCGGATCGCCCGGTAAACCGTATAGTCCCGCCGCGGGTCTCTGACTCGCGTCACCGCAGTAGGAGGGCTTCGCAATGGCCGCACTGGCTCATACGCACCTGACCAACCAGACTCTCGCACTCCCGGTTCGCGAACACCTGCGCACTCTGGATGACGGCGAAGTCGTGTCGGCCTTCCTTGCAGGCGAGGAGCGGGCGTTCGAGGAGCTGGTCGACCGGTATCAGGGACGGCTGCTCAACTTCGTCTACCGGACCATCGGAGACCGGGACCGCGCCGAAGACCTGGTGCAGGAAGTGTTCATTCGCGTCTATCGCCACATCGGACGCTTCGATCGCTCCAAGAAGTTCTCCACCTGGATCTACACGATCGCCTCGAACCTCGGTAAGAACGAGTTGCGCAATCGCTCGCGCAATCCGCTCGTACTCTTCCAGGCCATCAAGGCCAAGTTCGAAGACGAGGATCGCCCGCTCCAGTTCGAGGACGTGCACACGCGTCCGGACGACCTTTATCGCAAGCGTCACCTGCGCGAGATGGTCGAGCAGTCGGTGGCCAAGCTGCCGGCGCATCACCGCGAGGTGTTCGTCCTGCGCGAGCTCGAAGGCAAGTCGTACGAGGAAATCGCCGAAATCACCGGCGTGAACCTCGGCACCGTCAAGTCGCGCCTCAATCGCGCCCGCACGGCCTTCGCGGACATCATCGAGCCGCTGGTGCGATAGCCGCAGGGCAGTACGAACCGAGTGAATTCCTCCCGTTTCCGGCCGTGTCAGAACAATCGACGTGGCCGGAACCGGGCGTGTGTGGGCGGGTATGTTGCACCAGCGTCCTCGGCTGGACGAGCAATTCCCCGACCCTGTTCTCGATGGACTGCAGACATTTCCGCAAGCACCACCTGGCCTATCTCGACGATACGTTGTCGGGCGACATGATGGCCGCGGCCCAGCGACACGTCCTGGCCTGCAACGCGTGCGCAGCACATGACACGCTGGTGCGGCGATCGCTGATGATCGCGCGGAGCATGCCCACCATGGAACCGTCAGCCGAATTTCAGCAGCGCCTGCGTGCGCGCTTGGCCATCTGTCGTGATGAAGCCGCAACGACCACGCGCGATGTCGCGGCACGAGAGCAGCAGTCCGCGCCGAAGGTCGGCGTAGGTCGTTGGCCACTGCGCTCACCGCGTGCGATGGCAGCCGTTGCTGCCGGTGCGGTGCTTGGTACGATGGTCTGGCGCGGAATGTCCCTGGGAACGCCGCCCATCATCGCGATGCAGCCGGTCATCGCGTCACAGCCCGCGACGCTGCCGGCGCAGCCGATGATCTCGCCCGCGCTGATCAGCGCAATGTCCACCGGTAATCCGATGTGGCCCGCGGCCATGCTCC
>CAYWCJ010000010.1:0-9121 GCA_964456595.1 uncultured Gemmatimonas sp.
CTTCGCGTTTCAGGGGTTCGTGGTCGACCGGGAGGGAAGAAGCAGGGATCAGCGGACCAATGGATTCTCCGACGGCGTGGAGACCTGGCCGAGCTGGTCCACGTATTCCCAGCCGGCGTGGTCGCCGGATGGCACGCGGCTGGCGCTCACGCAGTGTCCGGGACGGCAGAGCACGAATTGCGGAGTGAGCGCTCTCGTCGTGACGAACGCCGATGGCACTGGGACGGTCAGGCTCAGTGCAACGCAGGGTTACATACGACCCACCTGGTCTCCGAATGGCAAATGGATCACATTCGACGCCCCGTCAGGGATCCGGTTCAGCAGCGCCGATGGGCTGGAGCAGGGGATGCTGATTCCCAACGCGAGCAGCGCAACATGGCGTCCATGAAGTGTCAGTCTTTGGTGATCGTTGACTCCACGCTGACCTCGACGGTGCTCGAACACCCGAACATCTCAGCAGAAGCATCGAGACGCTCTCCCGGACAGACTCGGGCCGGTTTCTTTCGACACTCGTGCGCCTTCTCTCAACAGCGCGCGTCAACGACGTTCCCAGTGGGAACGAAGAGACTGGAGATGAAGCGGTCGAGGACGATCGCCTGCGCGAGGCAGGCGATGTTGCGCATGGTATCAGGTGAGCAGGATGACGCAGTTCCATCGCGTCGGTGAACGCCGGTAGCGTGATTGCCGACGAACCTATTCAGCTGCTGCCGCGCGGGTTGATGTCCAAAGGGATGGATCAACTCGCGGCGCATCAGGCCGCACTGCAGGCGATCAACGCCCCCGTGTCATGGGCGGCCACGCCGGGCGAACCGCTATCGACTCGGCCCGAGCACAGCCAAGCGAGGGAAGGAGCTCCGATAGCCAGCGGGGTCGCGAGTGAGGACCGTTAAGTTTGCGACTGCGGCGTGCGCCCCGATACAGACGTCGGGCAATGGCAATAGCCGTGTTCCGCCCCTTTGCCCCGCGACAGAATTATACAGAAAGTGACCGAGACGTCGTAGCCCATCATGCGCGGGAAGGTCAGCGGCGCGGTGTCCTTCATTGTGCCCGACCGCAGGATGTCGTCGATCGGACTGATGCTGGCGGCGTGCACGGCGACGACTACCGAATCGTCTTTCAGGCCGGCTTGTCGACGTTGCCGATTTCGATCGGTGCCTGGCAGGTGGTGATCAAGCGCGGCCTTCACGATTGCACCGACTGCTGCATATAGATCGCCTTGACGTTGACAAACTCTTTCATGCCGAAGCCGCCGTGCTCGCGCCCGTATCCGGAATCCTTGACGCCGCCAAACGGCATGTTGGGGTCGGCCGTGCCGAAAGTGTTGATGCGAACCATGCCCGTATCGAAGTGGTCCCGTGCGAGCCGGAAGGCCTTGTTTTCGTCTTTCGTGAAGATCCCGCCGCCAAGGCCGTAGCGGCTGTCGTTGGCGATCCGCATGGCATCGGCGTCGTCGCTGGCCTTGATGATCGATGCGACCGGTCCGAATAGCTCATCGTCGTACGCCGGCGTTCCCGGCTGGCAGTCGGCGAGGACGGTGGCTGGGAAGTAGTACCCGACCTCCTTGTCGGGGACGCCGCCGCAGAGCAGCGTGGCGCCGCCAGCGATGCTCTTCGTGACCTGCTCGGACAGGATGTCGAACTGTTCCTTGCTGGCCACCGGACCCAACTGCGTGTCCTCGGCGCTCGGCTCGCCCATCGTGATGGCCTTCATCTGTTCGACGAAGGCGCCAACGAAGTTGTCGTACACCGCGGCGGTGACGACGAAGCGCTTGGCCGACACGCAGGTTTCGCCGTTGTTGTAGAGGCGCCCTTGCACGCAGAACTTCACAGCCAATGGAACATCGTGCGCGATGATCGCGTCCGAGACGTCGTGGTCCACCAGCACCACATCGAACAGGCCCGTCGGCAACCCCGCCTCAAGGCAGAGATCACGCAACATCAGGCCACTGCCGGTGCAGATGCTCGCGTGCTTGAGGATCACGCCGTTGCCGGCCATCAGGTTGGCGGCCAGGACACGGACCGGCTGGTAGACCGGAGTTCCATGGCTGGATGCTGTAGACGACGCCGATCGGGCAATAGGCGACCACGCCCGCCTTATGGCCGCCGCTGTGCGTTCGCGATTCATCGGCCAGTTGCACTGGACCGTGTTCAGCCGTGTACTCGAAGATCTGCGCACACAGCTCCACCTCCGTGTGGCCATCGCGGAGCAGCTTTCCGGTCTCCGCCGTCATCAGCGCGGCCAGTGCGTTGGCGTGCCTGCGCAAGGCGCCCGCGATGTCGCGAAGATAAGTCGCGCGTTCTTCGTGGCGTGTTGTTCGCCACTGCAGGAACGCGGCGTGGCAGGCCACCACCTTTTCGAAGGCGGCGTCCTTGCTCATCAAATCGTAGGTGGTGATCGTTTCTTCGGTGGCGGGATTGATCGTGGTGATGGTTGTCGAGTTTGATGTCATGTTGCCGCCAGTGTAGAGGATTCATGCGCCGCGTCATTCGACGTTTACGCAATCGCCGCGCCAGTTCCGAGTGTCGTCGCCGTGACGCCCGCCTCGGTGCTCAAGATTTCGCACGGAAGCTGGCGCTGACTTACCTCGCGAACAGCGAGGCCCTCCGGTGCGGATAGAGGGATACGAGGTCATGCTTCGATGCTTCGCTGCGCCTCGGCCTCGTGTCCTGGCTGGTGACGGCTTCACGCGACACAATCGGTCAGATCCTGATCATCACCTGAAACCTGCCGGTGAGAAGGCCACGTACAACTGATGATGCACTCACTGCTCCGGAATCATCCGCGACTCGTGCGCCACCTCGCCCTGGCCGCCCTCCCGATGACTTTGCCTGCTCAACCCGTGCGCACGGCTGCGCCCGACATCCGGGTCGACATTCCTGCCATCGAGCGCTACATCGCGCAGCAGATGCAGCGCAATCGTATTCCGGGCGTGGCGGTGGCGATCGTGTCGAATGACTCGGTGATCTATGCGCGGGGATTCGGCACAGATGGTTTCGGGGCATCGCTCACCGAGCGCACCGGATTCGTGCTGGGGTCCATGAGCAAGTCGTTCACCGCGCTGGCCGTCATGCAGTTGGTGGAGCGAAATCTGGTGCAGCAGGACGCACCGGTGCAGCAGTACCTGCCGTGGTTTCGCGTGGCGGACGCCCGCGCGAGTGCGCGTCTCACGGTACGCCAGCTGCTGCATCACACGAGTGGTATTCCGACCAATGCACCGCGAGCCACCGGCGCTTCCCGCACGCTCACCGATCAGGTACGCGCTCTCGCCGCCGTGGCGCTGCACAACGCGCCGGGTTCGGTGCACGAATACGCGAGTCCGAACTATCTGGTGCTCGGCGCGATCGTGGAGTCGGTGTCCCAGCGTTCGTACGCGTCGTATGTGCAGGCGTCGATTTTTGCGCCCCTGCGCATGCGTGACAGCTACGTCGACCAGAAGATCGCGCTCGCACGAGAGAATCCTGGGCGCCTCTCGAGCGGGCATGTGTACGTGTTCGGCTTTCCTGTGGCGCGCACGCTGCCGCACGAAGGGGACCGGCTTCCGACGGCCGCGTTGATCAGCAGCGCTGCCGACATGGGGCGCTTTCTCGTGGCGCAGCTGCGCATGGATTCCAGCGAACTGTTGAGTGAGGCCGGCCTCGCGCAGATGCATACCGGTGGCGCGCCGTCTGACGGTTTTTCGTACGCGTTCGGCTGGCGCGTTGGCACGATAGCCGGCGAGCGCGCGGTGCATCACGGCGGCATCGTTCCGCACTTTCGGGGCAAGATGGTGATGCTCCCCGATCGACGCCTCGGCGTGGTGGTGCTCACCAACGTGTCGTCGGCGATTCCGTGGCCGATCGCTCCCACGAGTCACGTCATGGCCGACGAGATCGCCGCCGCACTCATCGGCGCGACGCTACCCGTGCCGTCGGACAAGCATCGCTGGTTGTTCGGCGCGATCGGTGCGGCGATGCTTCTGGTCACCCTCAGTCAGTTGCGCGGTCTGCGGCGGATATTACGAAGCCGGAACAACGGCGACCGCGCGCCGCGCGCCGGAATGTCGATCGTCACGGATCTGGCATTCGTGGCTGCGGTCGCGTTGGTCATTCCGCGATTGGCGGGGCTGTCATGGAGCGAGTTGCGGTCTGCGGCCCCCGACGTCGCCTGGTGGCTCATTATTTCGGCCACGGTGAGCCTCGTAACGGTGGGGGCGCGTCTGGTGCGCCATCAGCGCCGAGGCGAACGGGACTCACGTACGGCGTTGGTGTCGACCGCTTGGGACGTCGTGCGACCATCCAATGCTGCTCCGTAGGCACGATATCGGTGGCCACTTGGGATCAGTCGGCCGCGAATAGCGTCGCCAGGGGCAGCACAAACTCCGGCAGCAGATCGTCGCCACTCAGCGCATCGGCGAGAGTCAGGACGGCGACGCTCCCATCAGCGCGATATACCACCACCGATTCGCGAGGTGGATCGACGACCCACACCAGCGCCGTGCCGGCCGACAACCAATCGCCGACTTTGGCCACCACGGCGCCGATGCGATCGCTTGGCGATCGTACCTCCATCGCGAGATCGGGGGCGAACTCCGGAAACCCGTCCGGCATGGGCGCCGCGTGTCGCTCGCGCGAGACGTACGCGATGTCGGGTGCGCGCACCGTATCGGGGCGTCGCGCGAGCGTGAAGCCCGGATCGGCGGTGGCGAGGCGGCCCCGTGGCAACGACCAGCCATGCCGCGCCTGCTCCTGCGCCAGATGGTTGGCGAGCGCGACTCCGATACGCAGCGTGAGCGCCCCGTGACCGAAACTGGCTGGCTCGCGCACCACGAGCTGGCCGCGCACGAGTTCCACGCGCTTGCCGGGAACCTCGTAGCCAAGCAATTGCTCAGCCGTCATGCCATGGGTTGCGTGAACCATGGGGTGCCTCCGCTCGGGCCGTGCGATTCGATTCATGTCGACATTCATGTCGACAGTGTCGGCGGCGCCGTCAGCGCCGCGTCACCCGGTGATTGCAAAGAGTACGCTCGGCGGGGTGAACGCTCAGTTGCGCACGATACCGACTACGGTATCGATGCGTTCCCGCGCGCTCAGTCCACTACTGGGTAGCACGTCTGGATCCACGGTACGTCAGGCGACCCCGCCGAGTCGACGATGAGCACGACCTTGAGCGCGCGCGTGCCGCTCGTGCCGCCGATCGCGCCGCTGAACGTATTCGCCTTCTTGGCGACGTTTTTCTGCTTCGACGGCACACCGTCGAGCGCGAACGGCATCGTCCACACGTCGCCGTACTGCACGTCCGCTTCGTACTTCCCCACCAGCGTGTGCTTGATGAGGACGCGCTTTTCGGTCTTGCTGTCGAGCTTCTGCAGTTCCGCGAAGCCGGCGCCACTGTTGAGCGCCTCGTAGGCCGCACCGACGAGATCCTCTTCGCTCGCGAACTTCGTCGCGGCCTCCTTCACCTCCGACACGACGCGCGTGGTCAGCCCCTGCATTGAGATATTCAGGTGCTGGCCATACGTATGCGCCGAATTCGGATTGCCGCCGTTGTTGTTGCCTTCACACGCCTTCAGGAGGTCGTGCACTTCCTTGGGCGTGTATTTGCGCGCGTAGGCCATGAGCGAGGTCTTCGAAGGTGAGTGTGGACGAGCTTGAAAATGCGCTGTGGGGCAAGCGTGCGCGTCTCCGAGATTGAAGGTATGCAGCGGCAGCCGGGCCTCCACGTCACATTGTGGCACGCATCGCCTCATCACGATCCACGCGCTCACCGACGGCCGACGGCCGACGGGCCTTGATGCAGGCTCGCACGAAGTATGGTCAGCGCATCCCGGCCGTCGAGCCCGTATTCTGACGCGGGCAGCGCGCTCGCCCGTCAATGCGACCGCAAGGACGGGATCCAGTACGGTCGAGCTCACTTGCACCGGTGACGCGAAACGATGAACGTATGCATTCGACCGCTTGGCGTGGTAAGCTCGTCGGTAGCACTCCATCAACCGAGATTAAAATGTCTCCAACCCGTCTTCTTTCGATCGCGCTTTCCTTCGCGGCTGTCGTGTATCCGGCGACAACCACTGCGCAGATGATTCAGGGCACGAGTGCGTACCTGCAATTCTCCGACAGCCCATTCTCCAGCCTGAACTTCTCGTACTTCTGGCTCGAGAACTTCGAGGACCATTTATTCAACGTGCCCGGTGTGACGGCCAGCGCGGGAGGCGTGACGAGCGTGGTGTTTGGCCCGAGCATCCACGATTCTGTTGATGGCGACGACGGCGTGATCGACGGCAGTGGATTGAATGGCGAAAGCTTCTTCTCGAACAGCGGCCCGACCGGTATCACTTTCACCTTCAACGCCGCTGCACTGGGCGGATTGCCCACACATGCCGGGCTCGTGTGGACCGACGGCGTCAATCCGATCTTCTTCGAGGCGTTCGACGGTTTGGGCAACTCGCTGGGCACGCTCACCGGCCAGCACGCGAACGCGAGCTTTAACGGAGAGACGGCCGAGGATCGCTTCTACGGCGCGATTCACGCTGGCGGGATCGCGCGGATTTTCATCAGGAACGGCGCGGCCGGGATTGAAATCGACCACTTGCAATACGGTCTGGGAGCGGCGACGGTCGTTCCAGAGCCCGCGACCCTTGTGCTACTCGGGACCGGGCTTCTGGCCGTAGCGGCGATACGCCGGCGACGCACCCACCGGCATCACCAGAGGCCGATCCCATGTTGATGACGAGGAACGCGCCTCGGGAAGCGCGAGAAAGTCGTCGGTGATGCTCGAGTTGGGCGCGCGTGTGGATTTGAGAAATTTCGGTTCGCGCGCGTTGATGATGTCGAAGAAGAAGATGTCGATCTGCCCTTTGAGCACACTCAGCAGTCCGCTTCACGCAAGAATCGTCTGATCGGCTGACGTATGTCACTCATGCGGCTCGTTGCCCGGGTTTCCCGGCGGCGGGAGTGGCACGGTACGCAACACCTTGCCGTAGTCGGGCGATTGACGATTGAAGTCGATGACGGCGAGAGCGTCGGGGGCCACACGCGCTACGTCGCTCGCCCACGCGTACGCGTTACGTCACATCTTGCCTGCGGCCGATGTGGCGGTGCGGCAGACGCCATGCACACCACTAGCGCTTGCCCAAGAGATTCGGCTGGTGTTGGGCACGTCGCGGTCGGCAGTCGCGGCGCGATGCGACACGTTGCGTTGCGTTGGGTTGCGTTGGGTTGCGTTGCCTTGCCTTGCCTTGCCTTGCCTTGCGTCGCGATGCGCTGCGTTGCGTTGCGTTGCGATGCGCGCGGCTGAGCCGCATGTTTTCGCGACGGCGCTCCGTCGCGGCGCTTTGGATGCGGACAGTACGACATCCGGTCTGTCACCCTGCGCCACGGAGTGTCGCATGCGCCGTCCACGTCCAGTCGCCGCGTCTCGTGCGGCATGTCTTGCGCTGCTCGCCGCCGTCACCGCAGGCATGTCTGCTGTCGCACGTGCGCAGAGCCCCGTGAGTGCCATTCGCTTCGACGCGAATGCGAACCCGCTCACCCTGCCGACCGGCATGTACTTCGGCGAAGTGACCGGCATCGACATCGACGCGCGCAAGCACGTCTTCGTGTTCACCCGCACCGGCGCGCGCAGCAGCGTGCACGATGGTGTGGCGTCGCAGCTGTTCGAGTTCGGGCCCGACGGGCGCTACCTGCGCGAGATCGGCTCGAATCTTTACGGGTTCTCTTTCGCCCACACGGTGCGCGTGGACCCACAGGGGAATCTGTGGACCACCGATGAAGGCACGAACATGGTGGTGAAGTTCAGCCCGGCCGGACGCGTGTTGATGGTGCTCGGGCGTCGCGATGAAGCGGTGGAGGAGGCCGCGCCCCACGTGCCCGGCACGCCGCCGCCGCCGCCCCGCTGGGGTGGCTTCAATCGCCCCACCGACGTCGCCTGGGACACCGAAGGCAACGTATTCATCGCCGACGGCTACAACAACTCGCGCGTGGTGAAGGTGGACAAAGACGGACGCTGGCTGAAAACGTGGGGCGAGCGCGGCAAGGAGCCCGGTCAGTTCAACATCCTCCACACGATCGCCAGCGACGCGCAGGGCAACATCTACGTCGGTGATCGCACCAATCGTCGCATCCAGGTGTTCGATCCGAACGGCACGCTGCGGCGCGTCATGACGATCGACGTGCCCTACGCCGGTACTCCGAACGTCATGCTGGGCGCCCAGCCGACGGCCGGCGCGAACGCACTCGGCGCATCGGGTGCGCCGTGGGCCATCTGCATAACGAAGGGACCGGTGCAGTACCTCTACAGCGCCGACGCCGTTCCCGGCCGCATCTACAAACTCACCCTCGACGGCAAGGTGCTCGGCGTGCTGGGTGGCGCGGGCAAGAAGACCGGCGAGTTCGGTTGGGTCCACCAGATCGCCTGTCCGTCCGAGAACGAACTGTGGGTGGGCGAGATCCTCAACTGGCGCGTCCAGAAGCTCGCCCTCCACCCCACCGCTGCGCAGCACTGACGGGCGGACCTGGTCGTCGGCGACGGCCGTCCCGACCCTTACGTTGTTGCCGTGCGCCACAGCACCCGCCCTGCTCTACTTGCAATCGTGTGCTTCATGAGGAAGCGGACGGTGCGCCACGAGCCGACGAGGCTTTCCCAACTTGACCGTGCCAGCCGTGCCATGCTCACTGTCCGTCACCTCGCGCCGAACGCCCGCGGCGCCACACCTCCGGAGCGCTGAACGATGGAACGTCGGGAGTTTCTGATGGCGACGGCGCTGACTTCCGTCGGACTGGGCGGCGGGCAGATTTCGTTGCATCTCGCGGGCACGGTGGCCACCGGTCCGTCCGTTCATCACCATGAGAGAGCGTCTACCGTCGTGACCCGAAAGATTCTCATTGCCGGAGGCGGCTTCCGCACCGCCTTCATTCGCTACATGGCCGAGCTCACGGGCAAGGCCCGTCCGAAGCTCTGCTTCCTGCCCACCGCCTGGCGCGACGACGAGAACGATACGATTGCGTGGTTCAAGAACTGCGCGCCGCTGAATGTCGAGGCGTCGGTACAGAACAGTTTCATCGAAAGCCTGACGCAGCCGAAAGGTTGGGATGAGGTTTTTCTCTCGGTGGACGGCATCGTGGTGGGTGGCGGCAACATCTTTCGC
>CAYWCJ010000010.1:9131-30354 GCA_964456595.1 uncultured Gemmatimonas sp.
AGCGCAGGGGATCGACGTGGTGCTGCGGCAGGCGTGGGAACAGGGGATCGTCCTTGGCGGCGCGAGCGCGGGTTCGCTCTGCTGGTTCGAGGAGGGGACGACCGATTCCCGACCGAAGGCGCTCAGCATCGTGAAGTGCCTGGGGTTGCTGAAGGGAAGCCACTCGCCCCACTATGACGCCGAGCCTGGCCGGCGTCCGTTGTATCAGAAGCTGATCGCGTCGGGAGCGATGCAACCCGGGTACGCGTGCGACAACGACGCGGGGATCTACTTCGAGAACGACGCGGTGCAGCGCGTGGTGGCGACGCGTCCCGAGGCGAAGGTGTACCACGTCACCCGAGTGGGCAATCAAGCGGTCGAGCGGGTGATGGAGCCGGAACAGATCGACTGAGTGTGTCTTTGCGGGGTAATATTCCGCGCTGGTCGTACCGGTTCATGCTGTCAGTTCATGCAGTCGGGGCATGCCCCACCGAATCCCTCCACCCGTATCTCCCTCCGAGAGGACCCATCATGCGTCGCGTTTCCCGTTCCGTTGTTGTCGTAGCCGCCCTCGCGTTGGTGCCCGCCGTGGGCATGGCGCAGGGCGATGAGCAGTCGCGCAAAGTGGCTGGTGGCGGTATCTCCGTCGCCGGTTGGGCTGGCAAGATCGACGCGAAAGAAGTGACCGCCGGACAGGTGCTGGAGAATTCCAAGCTCTCCGCCGACGGCAAAGTGCTGAAGGTGACGACCGGTCCCTCGGTGACCTATTGGAACCCGGCCAACAAAGCGAGTGGCAACTACACGGTGAAGGCCACGTTCCACGAAGCGAAGTACATGGAGTTGAACGACCATCCGCATCCGTACGGCATCGTCATCGGCGGCAACGATCTGGGCACCGACAACCAGAGCTACCTGTATTGCGCGGCGTACGGCAACGGTCGGTTCATCGTGCGCGGCATGGGCCCGGCACCGTTCCAGCTGAACGGTCGTGGTGAAGAGAATGCGGCCGTGCAGAAGGCGGCTGGCAAGGGCGCGCCCGTCACGCAGGAAATCGCGGTGTCGGTGAAGGGCGACAAGATCGAATGCGCGGTGAACGGCACCGTAGTCGGCACGTACGACAAGGCCGCCGCGGTCGGCGCCGGAAAGCTCAAGAGCACCGACGGTGTATACGGCATCCGTTTCGCGCACAACACCGAAGCGACGGTGACGGGGTTGACGGTTACCAAGAACTAACGGCCGGAACGAGCAGCAAACAGCAAAAACAACAAAAGGAAAAGCGACTGACTATCACGGATACAAACGGAAACAGCGCGGATTCACGGGGATACATCAACAACCTTTTTTGTGGTTCGTTGTATCCCCGTGGATCGGCGCAGTTGATCCGTTGCTATCCGTGATGGTCGGTCGCTTTTGCTTTTTTTGCTTGTTTTTTGCAGCGCCACCACACGTTTGAATGCTCCTTCTACGAAATGGCTTTTGTTTTCTTTGCCGGCGCGAGGAAGATCGGCGGTAGGCCGAGTCCCTGCAGCAGGGTATTGAGCTCCCTGATCTCGGTCGCTTCGAGCTGCTGCAGCCGTTCCAACTGCACGTCGATCTTGCCACCAAGCTCGTTCAGGATTTCACCATGCTGTTTGGTGGGCGCAGCTTCCTGGCCGAGTACCTGCGAGTTGAGCGAGAGCATCATGTTGTACAGCTTGATCGGGAAGTGCAGCGTGGCCTGATCGTCGTGGTTGAACCAGTCCACGAGTTCGGTGCGCACGACTTCCAGATGTTCGCGCACCGGCTTCGACGCTTCCTTCACACGCGCCGCATACTCCTGCGCCGCCGATTGCTCGACGCGCACATCGATCTGCTGCTGCAGCTCTTCAATGCGCCCAAACGCGTCGACGATGCTGTTCAGTCGGTCCTGCACCTTGATGCCAAGATCGAAGGTCTGCTGCAGGTCGGCCGTTGTGGCATCCAGTCGCGGATCGAGCTTGACCGTGAACGACTGGGTAAGGGTGTCCTTGCCGACGATCAATCGCACGCGATACGATCCCGGCACGGCGGTCGGCCCGTTGAGCGTCCCCATGTCATTCACCACAGTCTTCACGCGCTTCGCGTCGGCGTAGCGCAGGTTCCACCAGAAGCGATTGCTGCCTGCGCGCGTCTGCACGACGGAATCGGACGCGAAGTAGGCGAGCGAGTCGGTGCGCACCGCAGACACAGGCGCCGTTGTCGACGAGTCTCGTGAACTGGCGCCCGTGGCGCCCGTCGCGGTCGCCGTGGCCAATGCGGCAGAGTCGGGTTTCGCGAGTGACTTGCTCTCGAAGCGCCGGACAACGCTACCGCGCGTGTCGAGGAACTCGATGGAGACGGCGTCCGTGGGCGCGTTCTTGAACCAGTAGTCCACCAGCACGCCATCGTACGGATTCTCACCGGCGTTGCGTCCGCCCCCATGCCCACCCGCAAAGCGATACGCGTCACTCGGCGCGAACAGATGCGCGCGCCTGGTCGTCACCGAGTCGTGCAGCTGTCGCAGTGACGCGATGTCGTCGAGCACCCAGAACGATCGTCCGTGTGTCGCGACCACGATATCGTTCCCCTGCACACGCAGGTCACGCACACTCGCGCGGGGCAGATTGAGTTGCAGCGTCTCCCATTTCACGCCGTCGTCGAAGGACACGAAGACGCCGATCTCGGTGGCCGCAAACAGCAGTCCGCGGCGCACGACGTCTTCGCGAATGGAGCGCGCGTACGCACCCATCGGCAGCCCCGCGTCGATGCGGATCCACGTCCTGCCGTAGTCACTCGTCTTGAAGAAGTACGGCTTGAAGTCGTCGAGCTGATATCGCGTGGCCGACATGTAGGCGACCGCCGGATCGTAGCGCGACGGCTCGATACCGGTGATGCGGGTGTGCTTCGCCATCGCTTTCGGCGTGACATCGTTCCATGACGCACCGCCATCGCGCGTCAGGTGCACGCGCCCGTCGTCCGAGCCAGTCCACAGCATGCCCTTCGCCGTCGGTGATTCGGCGAGGGCATAGATCGTCGCATACCACTCGGTGCCGGTCATGTCCTTGTGCACCGGACCGCCCGTCGGACCAAGCGTCGCCGGATCCGCATACGTGAGGTCGGGAGAGATCTTCTCCCAGCTACGCCCCTCGGTCGTGGAGCGCCACAGGTGCTGCGACGCGGCATACAGGATGTTCGGGTCGTGCGGCGAGAGCATCACGGGAAACGTCCACTGAAAGCGGTTGGGGACGTCCTTGACCGGAATGCCGTCGTAGTTGTTGAGCCACACCGCGATATCGCGATTCTGCTGCGTACGGTTGTCGTGACGCATCAGCATGCCGGTGTAGCAACCACCGTACGTTATGTTCGTGTTACGCGGATCGATCGCGATATGTGCGTTCTCGCAACCGGCCACGGGCCACCAGTCTCGCGTGCCGATCGAACCGAAATCCGAGCGCGAGGTGATGGACACCGTGCTGTTGTCCTGCTGCGCGCCGTAGATGCGATAGGGCCACTGATTGTCGGTGATGACGTGATAAAACTGCGACGTCGGCTGGTTGTCGATCGACGACCACGAACGTCCCCCATCGAGTGACACTGTCGCGCCGCCATCGTTGCCGTTGATCAGTCGATCCGAATTCTTCGGATCCACCCACATGATGTGCGTATCGCCATGTGGCACGCGATTGCGCGTAAAGGTCCGGCCGCCGTCGATCGACTTCCAGACCTGCAGGTTCATCACCCACACCGTGTTCTCGTTGCTGGGATCGGCGGTCACGGCGGAGTAGTACCACGGTCGCACCTGAAACTGTTGCTGGCCGTTGGTGCGCGTCCACGTGTCGCCGCCATCGTCGCTGCGGAAGATGCCGCCGAGTGTGTCCTTGGCTTCGATGGAAGCAAAGAGGCGACGCGGATTTGCGGGCGAGACGGCCACACCGATCTTGCCGATGGGTGCCTTCGGCATGCCCGGATTCGCCGTCAACTCCGTCCACGTATCGCCGGCATCGGTGGACTTCCACAAACCACTGCGCCCACCGCCCGCGTCCATGCCCCACGGTGTACGTTGAAACTTCCACATCGACGCATAGATGATGCGCGGGTTCGACGGGTCGATGGAGATATCGTTGGCGCCCGTGGAGTCGTTGATGAAGAGGATCTTCTTCCACGACTTGCCGCCATCCATGGTGCGAAAGACACCGCGATCAGGGTTCGGTCCGAATGCGTGACCGATCGCCGACACATAGGCGATATCGGGATTGTTCGGGTGCACGCGAATGGTCGTGATCTGCTGCGTTTCGGTGAGCCCGATGTGCTGCCAGTTCTGTCCGGCGTCGGTGGAGCGATAGACGCCCGTTCCGTACGTGAGATCTTCACGCAGCTGCGACTCACCGGTGCCCACGTAGATCACGTTCGGATCGGATGGCGCGACGGTGATCGCACCGACAGACGAGATGTCACTCTTGCCATCGGTGATGTTGTCCCACGTCATGCCTGCGTTGACGGTCTTCCAGACGCCGCCGTTCACCGCCCCCATGTAGAAGACGAGTGGCTTGGTGGGATCGCCAGCGACGGCGTCCACCCGACCACCACGAAACGGACCGATCAATCGCCAGCGCAACGACTTGAAGCCGCGATTGGTGGCGTTCGGGTCAGAGTAGAGCAACGGATTATACGGCGCGACGTTCGCGGTGGCCGTCGCGCCCGTTGTGCGTTGCGCCTCCAACGTGGCGGACCCCGTCAGTAGCATTGCCGGCGCGAGCGCTAGCAGCAGACGCGTGGGACGTAAACAATCGGTGTTTGACACAGTGCGCATCACTTGCCCGGGTGATAAGAGCGTTCGACGTGTTGTTCGACGTCGCTGCGATAGAACCACACATCCTTGAACTGACTCTTCGAGTACATCTCGGCCTGGTCGATGAAGTGTTTCGACGTGGGATCGCCGCTCACGCCACCGGCGAGTGAACTCTTCGCCTTGAGCCTCGGGCCAAACTCGACGACGGCGATGAAACTGTTGCCGCGATCACCGTAAATACGCTTCGTGTTGGCGCGCGTGGTCATGCCGAATGCCGCCAGCGAACCCCATGTGCTCGACGGAAACGCGACGGGAATGCTTGGCTTGCGGTCGTCGAACGGCTGCACAATGTCGCCGGTGAGTCGCTGGAAACGGTTGATCTCACCCCAGGGCGTTTTCCATGAGCCGAAGTCGGCGGTCAGTTTGGACGCTGCGCGCGCGAGCGCTTCGAGTCGTTCCCTCTTCGACGTTTGCGTCGCCATGTACGCTTCTACCGGCATGTCGCGCGCACGCGCCGCGCTTCCCGAGCGCGCCATCAGATCCTGCCCCCAGAAGATGGCCAGCGACGTCGGCACCGACGACACCGAGTAGCGCAGATCCCACGCGCGCAGCATCGCGATGTGCTCGGCGAGTTGTGACTTGAGCGTGTCGCCCGCTGCGGTCTCGTCGTACGCCTTCATCAGCGACGGAATCAGCACTTCGAACGCGGTGAGATACGTGTCGTTGGCTGCCGCGATCAGTCGATCGATCGTGAAGTCCTTCCTGTTCTGCAGCACGCGCACTGCGTGCACGCCGCGCGCGTTCTCGGGCTGCGCCGAGAAGTATTTGGGATACGCCGACTCGCGTGGGCTGTCAGGCCCCGCGGCGGTGAACGGCCAGTTGTTGGTGTTGTACAACCAGCCACTCTTCGGATTGAAGAGGGTAATCGTTTCCTTCACGGCGTGCAGTCCCTTCCACTCCGTCGCCAGCTTGCTGCCGTCCACCGGCTTGCTCCAGTCGATCGTGGTGTCACGTTTCGGGACGAAGTTGCCGTGGAAGTAGGCGATGTTGCCGTCGGCATCGGCGTAAACGGTGTTGTTCGACGAGTTCGTGCGCAGTTCCATCACCTTCGAGAACTCGGCGTAGTTCTTCGCCTTGGTGCGCATGTACGACTGCGTCAGTGCAGTGAGCGGATCGTTCATCATCTTCACGGCGATCCACTTGCCATCTGCGCCGCGAATGATCGGGCCATGATGACTGAAGTACGCCGTCACCACTCGGCGCGCCATCGTGTTCCCTTGCCTGTACGGCAGCGCGATCTGCCTGGCAATCATCGCACGTTCGCCGGCGCCGTACTTGTAGAACACCTTGCCGTTGCGCTCGACGATCGTTTCTTCGTACTCGTCGATGACGTCGCCGCCGCCGGACGTGTGCATCCAGCCAAGTCGCTCGTTGAAGCCCTGGTAGATGAAGAACTGACCCCACGTTACCGCACCATACGCGCCAAGACCTTCTTCACTCACGGCATGCACTTCGGGGCGGAAGTAGAACGACGTGTGCGGATTGAGCAGCAGCAATGAGTGACCACCGGTGGTGTTCGATGGTGCGATGGCCATGCCGTTCGAACCTTGCGGCTCGGGATCGAGTCCGTCGTCCTCGTCGGGCGGCGCTGGCGGCAGCGGTTGCTTGCCGTAGAACTCCTGAATGCCGCGCAGCTGCACCGACTCGATATCGCCGCCGATGCTCCCTTCGCTGAAGGTGAGCGCCATCCAGGGTTCGAACCGTGTGAGCAGCTTCGGCTTCACCTTCGGATGCGTGTGCAGATAGAAGTTGAGACCATCGGCGTACGCGTTCATGAGTTTCTTGAGCCAGATGGGCGCCGCGGCATACTGTCGCTTCATCTCGGCCGGATCGATGAAGAGCTTCATGCGCAAATCGCGCCACAGCTCCGCTTCGCCTTCCACTTCGGCCAGGCGCCCGCTCGCATTGATGTAATTCATCTCGATGCGATTGAAATCGTCCTCGGCCTGCGCGTACAGCAAGCCGAACACCGCATCGGCATCCGACTTGCCGTAGACGTGTGGTATGCCCCACGTGTCGCGGATGATGGTGACGCGCGCGGCCTGTGCGTTCCAGCGCGTGAGCTCGGCAGCCGGCTGGGCGGTGGCAACGGGTGGCGCGCCGAACGCGCCGAAGAGAAACAGGAGAGCGGGAACGAGATGTCGCATGGCGAGTGGCGCACGGCGTTGAGGGGGGCGAAGAGCAACGGGTGGAAGATGCGGCGCCAACGCGGCTCCGCAATGCGTGAAGCGGCGCTTAAGTTCTGGATCGGTGAAGCGCCTCAATTTCAACGGACGGATGGCATGCGAATTCTGGCGGTCGGTGCAGGTGGCGTGGGCGGTTACTTCGGCGGTCGCCTGCTCCACGTCGGTCGCGACGTGACCTTTCTGGTGCGGCCGGCGCGCTCGACATTGCTGGCCAAGTCCGGGCTGCGGATCCGGAGCCCACACGGTGATCTCGGGCTACCGGCGGTGCCGACGGTGACGGCCGACGCGATTGCGTCTGTGTACGACCTCGTGCTGCTGAGCTGCAAGGCTTACGATCTCGAGAGCGCGATGAACGATGTTGCGCCGGCGGTAGGTCCCGGCACGACGATTCTGCCGCTGCTCAACGGCATGCGACATCTCGACATCCTCGACGCACGCTTTGGCGCCGAGCGCGTGCTGGGCGGCGAATGCAAGATCTCGGCAGTGCTCGATGCGGAAGGGTGCGTGTTGCACCTCAACCGCGTACATCAGATCTCGTTCGGCGAACGTGATGGCACGGGCAGTGCGCGCACGCTCGCGCTGCAGGAGGCGTTCGCCAACGCCAACTTCGACGCCGTGTTCAGCGCGCAGATCCTGCAGGAGATGTGGGAGAAGTGGACGCTGATCGCGACGGGTGCGGGGGCAACCTGTCTCATGCGCGGCACGATCGGCGATATCGTCGCGGCAAATGCCACCGAGATCGTCACCGGACTGCTCGACGAATGCTCGGCGATTGCGACGGCGAATGGTCACCCGCCGAGCGACGCGATGCGCAGCTGGATTCACAGCATCTTCACCGCGCCCAACTCGAGTCTCACCGCGTCGATGTTTCGTGATATCGAAGCGAACGCGCGCATCGAAGGCGAACACATCATCGGCGATCTGCTGGCGCGCGGTGGCGATGGTTCGTATCCGCTGCTGCGCATGGTGCACGCACATCTGCGTTCGTACGAGGCGCGACGGGCGCGGCAACTTGCCTGAGTCGTTTGCTCGGAAGTGCGTCACGTTGCGCGTTGGCTACTTCCCCCTCGCCTTCCACGCCGCGAGAATTTCCGCTTCACGCTCTGACGTGAGCACAAACCGATTCTTCGCCCGACGATCTTCCGGCAACGACTGCCACCAGGCGAGCGTGTCGCGAAGCGTAAGGTCGATCGGGCGGAAGGTCAGTCCCGCCTCTATGGCGCGTGCGTTGCTGATGTTCATGGTATTCGCCGAATCGCCGAGCGGCAGAATCCACGGACAGGCGAAGCGCAACTTCTGCTCGGCGAGAAAGTCGTAGTCGTCCACCCGCGTCAGACGCGCCGTCGGTCCGACCGCGCGCTGTGCTTCGTCCAGAAAGCGTGACATGGTGAGTGGCTCACGCGGACCAGCCACACTGAACGTGCCGCCGCGAGCGTCTTCGACCAGCTTCACCATGAACTCGGTCAGGTCGCGCACGTCCACAAACTGCGACGGATCGTTGGCCTTGCCCGGTGCGAGGACTTCGCCGCCGCGTGCCATGCGCGCCGGCCAGTAGGTGAAGCGATCCGTCGTATCGCCAGGCCCGACGATGTAGCTCGGACGCACGATCGTCGCGCCATTGCCAAAGACATCGCGCGCGATTTGTTCGCCGTTGGACTTGTCGACGCCATACTGGTTGGCCGACTCCTCCGTCATCGACATCAGCACGCGCGCACTCTCATCGACGCGGGGTGTGCGATATGGATAGAACACGCCGGTGGACGACACGAACATGTAGCGCGAGGTGCCATTCCTGAGCACCGCCGTGGACTGACGCACCCACGCGGGGTTGGTGGCTGAATCATCGATGACAGCGTCCCATTTCCTGCCCGCCAGCGCGGTGTAGTTGCCCGCCACCTTGCCGTTCGCGTCCTTGCTGTCGCGATCACCCACGAGCCGCTCGACACCGTCCGGGAGTTCGGCCTGTCGGATGCCGCGCGTGAACGTGGACACCGTATGACCGCGCGCGGCAAGTCGTCGAACGAGATGCGGTCCGATGTAGCCGGTGCCGCCGAGTACGAGGACGCGCATTGGCGCAACGCGGGGTTGGATTTCGTGGAACCCGGTCGCCGCGCGAAGCACCGATGGGCCGAGTGCGCCTCCAACCATGGCGCCACCGGCAACGGCGCCCGCTCGCTTGAGAAAGTCACGTCTGGTACGCATAGAGTCACTCTGCTGGCAACGGGAGGGAGATTCGTTGGGGAAGAGACGCCGAAACGAGGTCGGAATCGGGACGAGGACGCAAGAAACAACCGGGACGGGTCGATACTCCTACCACGCACACCCTCTCCCGGATAATGGCAACGAGCATCAACAACGCGCGGCAGGACGGACAGGTCGCTCGCGACGACGCACCGACCGACGAAATCTCGCCCGTGAAGGCGCGCCTCGCTCGCATCCTCGAGGGTCGTGATTTCCCGGCGTTGTCGCAACAGATCATCGAAACGATCTCGGCGCTCGATGACGATGCCAGTTCAC
This sequence comes from uncultured Gemmatimonas sp., assembly GCA_964456595.1. GTDB lineage: Bacteria > Gemmatimonadota > Gemmatimonadetes > Gemmatimonadales > Gemmatimonadaceae > Gemmatimonas. The sequence continues at coordinate 18,660 of CAYWCJ010000010.1, forward strand.
TGCAGCGACTCACGCATGTGGTGCTGCGCGAGTACAGCCTGACGTTGAGCGTCGTGCGCACGGCCAACAGCGCACACTACCGTCGCGCTGAACGCCAGATCCAAAGTGCCACGCGCGCCATGATGCTGCTCGGTGCGCGCACCGTGCGCCAGCTCGCCAGCAGTCTGCTGCTCTTCGAGAACTATCATCGCCGGTCGGCCGGACTCAAGGAGCTTATGCTCCTGTCACTGCTGACCGCCAATCATGCGCGAGAAGTGGCGACGAAGCTGGGACGAGGCGATCCGGAGGAGGCCCACCTGTGCGGGATGTTCCGCAATCTCGGAGAGGTGCTGATCGCCTGCCACTTCCCCGACGACTACGGACGCATTCACACGCTCATGCGCGAGCGCAACCAGACGGACTCCATCGCCGCGTACTCCGTGCTCGGCTTCCGGTACGAAGACCTCGGCGAAGAGCTCTGTCAGTATTGGGGGATGCCCGATGCGGTGACACAGGGGATTCGCGCGCGTTCGAGCACCTTTACGACCGAGTCGAGCGCAGTCACGTCGTTCAGTCACGACCTGACGAACGCGATCTACCGACGCGATGCAGAGGGTGGTGCGGGCAGCGGCGTGCGTTCCGATGCGCAGGATGATCTCAATCAGGTGATCGCACGCTACTCCTCGCGCCTCAAGCTGACGCGCACACAGGTGCGGGAGGTCGTCGAAGCCGCGCTCGAGGAAACGCGTGAGCTGTTCGTGAACGCGAAGGTGTCGGTGGACGCGTTGCGCATGCGGCAGCTGTCCGAGGCGGCCTGCTCTGCCCTGGGCGTCAAGGTGCTTGGCAGTGGGGAGTGGGATCAATCTCCGGCCGACGACTCGCAAGTGATGGCCGGCGAGCTGCGCGAACGTCTGCGGCAGGAGCTCGAAAGCAAGGTTGATCCGGCGTCTGAGTGCGATCTCGGACAAGTGCTGCTGCTGGCGATCGAAGGTGCGTTGCGGGGCGCGCCGTTCGACCGCGTGGTGGCATGCGTGCTCAGCCCGGATCGTGCGCGACTGCGTGCACGCTCCGGACTCGGCGCAGGAGTGGAGTCGCTCCTGGCACAATTCGATTTTCCGATGACGCCGCAGGGTGGTCCTCTGCCATCGGCGGTGCTGCAACGCAAGGTGCTGTACCTGCCAAGTGATCGCGCGATGAACGCGATGGACCTGCACCTCGCGTCGTCACTCGGCATCGGTCAGTTCGGCGTGTTTCCGATGGTGGTCGCCGGGCAGATTGTGGGCTGCCTCTACGGCGATCGTGTCGCGCGCGAACCGCTTCCGGATCGTGAAACGCTGCAGTACGTGTCTTCGCTGGTCGATCTCGTGGTGAAGGCGATCGAAGCACGTCGCAAGGCATCGTCGGCGCCGGTGAAGCATGAGATCCCGGCCATCGCACCGTCGGCCAATGCGCCTGCGGACCCGTCGACGATGACGGTAGAGTCGAAGGGTGCGTTGGTGCTGCGACTACTGCAGGGCGAGACCGTGGATGCGGTCTCCACGAGCAGCGGGGTGGGCGCAACGCAGCTCGAGCAGTGGCGGGCCGACTTCATGGCCGGCGCGATGGCGAGACTTGGTGGCGGGTAGGAGACGGGGGCGGCACGTGACGTGCTCTTCTTTCCTTTCTGCTGACCAGGTTCCGTACTTCAGTGCGATGCTTTCGATTGGCTTCGATTGTTTGTGTGTCTTTGCTTTCAACCGGAGCGCTCGGCCTCGGCCGCTTTTCTAAAGCGTTCTTCAGTATTCCCGTAGATCCAAGTTCGATCCGTTCCTATCCGTGATAGTCAGTCGCTGTTCCCGCGAAATCCGCGTCCAATCCGCGTTCATCCGCGTCAGTCAGTTGCTGTTGCCGTCACCGTTGCCGTTGCGGTTCAACTCGAGCCTTCCACGCTACGATTTCTGTGACGCGCGACCGAGCCGTCGAATGCTCAGGATGCCGAGTAGCGGACCGACGGCGAGCACCGGAAAGACCCACTGCCAGCCAAACCACTGCACGAGTGGCGGAATGAGCTGAATGGTGATCGTGGTCAAGAGAAATCCGATCGACACCTGCAGGGTGAGCGCGGTGCCTACCGCATGCGGCGGTACACTCTCGGTCACGAGCACACTGAACTGCGCACTGTCGGCGATGACGAAGAAGCCCCACACGAGTGCGAGTGGGGCGAGCAGCCACCACGACTGACCCCACGCGAGACCGATGGCGAGCGCGCACGTGCCGCTGAGTGCCATCGCGATGTTGACCAGTCGCGCGCGACCGATGCGATCGGAGACGAGACCACCCCAGACGCAGCCGATGCCGCCAACGGCGATCACGCCAAAGCCGATGAGCGCGGCGACGCGGGGATTGGGTGCGACACCACTGCGCGCTGCATGTACCGCATCACTGGCGGCCAGAAACGCCGGGATCCACGTCCAGAACGAATAGAGCTCGGCCATGTGGCCGAGATAGCCACCCGTCGCAAGGCGCCAGCGTCGTTCACGCACGACGTCACCCACACGCGCCCAGGCGAAGGCGCGCGATGGAAATTCAAACGGCCCGTCGCGATACGCGGCGAACACCAGCGCTGCGGCGGCGAGTGCACTTGCCGACGCGAGCCACGTCACGACGGGCACGGTGGCGCCACTCCAGGCCTGCGCGAGGTACGGCGTCGCTTTGCCAATGGTGAGCGCGCCGACAATCGTGCCGACGGCGAGTCCGCGTCGAGCGCGAAACCATGTCGATGCCATCTTCATCGCGGGCGGATAGACACCGGCCAGACAACAGCCTGCGGCGAATCGAGAGCCGAGTGCGACGACGTACGAGTCGGTGTACGCGAGTGGCAGGTTGGCGACTGCACCAAGGACCGCAGCCGTCGCAAACAGTCGTCTCGCTGGAACGACATCGGCGAGATTGAGCAGCGCACTCAACGCCGTGCCGACCACGAAGCCCAGCTGCACGGCAGTCGTGAGCCAGCCGACCTGCGATGCCGACAGTGACCACGACTTCGCGAGCGTCGGGCCGACGGCGCTGCCAGTGAACCACAGCGCCATGCCTAACAGTTCGGCGCATGCCAGGACGGCGAGCATGCGCCATCGCGCCGGATCGTGATCCACCGTGTCAGTACTGACGGTTGCTGCGCGTGCATTCGCACTGTCGGGATCGTACGCGGACGTCACCATGCGTGAAGCAACGTAACGCGCGGGTGCTGCGAATGGCGCACGCGTTTCAGGTTAGAGTGCAGGCGACGGCAGCTGTCCGTTGACGACAAACTGCGCGCGCTCGAACTGGTGCGTGTCCCGAGCGCCGGTGAGATCGCCGCGCATGAATTCCACCACGTTGCGCGTCGCGGTACAGTGCCAGCGCTGAAAACGCTGCGGTGTGGCTGAATGAAAAACGGTCGGGGTGAATGCACCGACGTTCGCGCCGCCGTTCGAGTCCCGCGAGGAGCGATAGCGAAAGAGTTCGACGCCCGCCTCGCGCATCGCACGGCCCAGCGCCTGCGACTCGTCGTACGAGACAGGCGACGTGATCACGTCCCGGTGCGCGGCGAAGGGCGGTGCCTCCAGATCGATGCCGCGCGTGCTCCGCATACGCACGGTGAACGCGGTCAGCTCGGTGCTTACCAGCTCCAGCGCCGCGTGTGTTCCTTGAAGAAAAAGCAGGCGGTAGTACGCCACCTCGGCGAACGCGGTGCGTTGCTGCTCGGAGCCATACCAGATGCTGCGTTCCTGGCGCGCACCAAAGCGCGACCCATGCCGCAGCGGCGGATACCGAAACGGCGTGAAGAGGAGGTAATGCACTCGCACACCCGGCACTGCCGGCGGTTTCACGCCTTCGATCAGCTCCTCGAGCAACTCCTGCTCGGCGGCCGAGTCCACCAGTTTGCGCGTGGAGACTTCGTGTTGCGATTCGACCACGCGCCACGGCACCAGCCGCAGCTCGCGCAGTTCAGAGTCGCCCCCGCATTGCATCCAGATACTGGACGACATCCACCAGGCCCTCGACGGTTCGGATGCGCTCGACAGGAACTCCACCTACATGATCGTTCATCGCGTGCAGCCAGGCGCGCGCCTTCGTGTCGTCGCCGCCAACGAGCGCATCGAGCGAGCGGAAGAGCCGCACGAACATCAGCGCGAGCTCGCCTTCCTTGCTGGCCGGCTCCACGCCGCGTCCGCGTTGCATACGGGACACGGATGCTTCGCTGGCGCCAATCACCGCCGACAGCTGGCGATTGGTGAGTCCGAGCCGAGCCGACGCGGCGAGGGCCGCCTTGGCGACGATGGCGGCCGGATCGGGAGCGACCTGAAGAGCGGAGCCGAATGGCATGATTGAAAGAATAGCGCACATAACTTTCAAGTGCAAGCGCTCCCCGCCGGTCCGCAGACACCGGACCGACCGCCGATCGGTGGTCGGAGAAGACGACAGTGTCTTCGACCCCATTCGTTCAGCGTGTGATGACGCTCACCACAGCGGACCGTTGGTGTCGGTCCAATCGCCGTCTGCCCATTGAGCGATCGCGGTGCAGGCACGCGCCCCCGATGCAGCGTCAGCCGTTGCCTCTGGAGACAGCACGCGCAGCAGCACGACGTGGGCACCGAATCGTTCCACCACCACATACCTGGTGCAGTCCGACTTCAGCGGTCCCACGAACGCCGCCTGATCGATGTGCACGCGCGACAGCAGAATGAACTGCACGCCGCGTGCGCGAAGAAACTCCGAGAACTCCTGCGGATCCTGTTTCGCTACGGCCTCCGACTCGCGCGCCGACTGGCGCCCGGTCAACAGGTGAAACGTGGCATCCTTGGCACCGAGGAAGTGCGCTGAATCAGGTGCGATGCGACGCGCGGCTTCGATACCGGCGAAGAAGTCGCGCTGCTCTTCATCAAAGCACCCGGGTGATCTGGTTGGCGCAGCGCGGTCGCACTGTGCCACGAGCTGGAGACGACGCACGTCCTGCTGCGCACCGCTGAGCGCGAGCACGGCCGCGATCGCTGCCACGACAACGGTCGCTGCACGAGCGGCATGAAGTCGCCCACGCAACACTCGCGCGATGACACGGTGTACACCAAGCAACACTGCGAGCACCAGCAACGGCAGGATCGGTCCGAGATAGCGCGTCATCAGATACGGCCATACCGCCAGCAGGCCGAGGTACACGAGGATGTAGAGCGGCACCACGCGCATGCGTCGCCAGAGCGACGCGAGACCGATCACGCCGCCTACAGCGAGCACGAGAAACCAGATGGCGTTGTCGACGGCTGTGTTGGCCACGAGCGGCGCGGCAAAGGCTGCCGGCAGATACGAGCGCACGTAGCCACGTACGTTGTGATTGACACGTCGTGACGCGATGCGCGCGAGCCGCGCGAGTGGCGACTGCGGACTGTCGGCCTGCACCGTCGCTTTGGCTTCACCTGCTCCTGCGCCGGCTCCTGCACCTGCACCTGCCCCCGCCCCTGCCCCTTCACGCGATGGATAGACGAGCGTCGCGTCGGCGATGTACGAACGACCGGCCGCGAGCCGTGGTGCGCGCACCGTCCAGAGCATCCACGCGCCAACCGTGAGCCCGCCCACGAGTGTCAGCGTCACGAGCGCTCGCCAGCGGCGCCCGAGCGCGAGATGCAGCCCCAGTGCCAGGAGCAGCGTCACACCGATGCTGCGGGTGAGTGCCGCGACAGCGACCGCTATCGCACTCACCATTGCCGCACGTCGAGTGGTGCGCGTAGCGGTGGCCACCAGCAGCACAACGAGCGTCGCGGCCGTGTAGAGCACCTCACTGCGCACGCCGGCCGCCTGATTGAGCAGCAACGGGTTGGGTGCGCAGACGAGCAGCACGCCAATGGCAAACCAGGGCGAGATGCGCGACGCCAACCGTCCAGCCAGCGCGAGCGCGAGGACGGAGAGCGCGATGTTGACAGCGACGGCAAGCGAGACATCGTCGGCTCCGGTGGCACCGAAGAGCGCCAGCAGCGCCGGATACCCGGGCGGATACATCGCGTGCGGCGGCGTACCTACAATAGGCAGTTCGTCGTAGGACGTCTGTCGCAGTGCCCGCGCCAGCACGAGATACCATGCGTCGTCGTGCTCGGTGGTGAGCCCCGGTACGCGGAGCATCCACGCGAGCATCGCGTGCATGACCAGCAGCACGCCCGCAGCCGCCCGCATCGCTGTGCTCCACGGCTGCGTGGTTGGCTGCATCGTTCGTCGTTCGTCGTTCGGCGCGGTCGAATGCTCGAGTGCCGTCACGCTGCTCCGGTGGGCACGGCGCGCGGTCGCATGTAGTGAGGAACGTCAGGCATACGGGCAAGACTGCGGAAGCAGCCGCACTGGCGCAATGCGCAGGCGCATCAAATCGGCCCTGTCGCTGTGCGTGCGGTCCCGTACCTTCCCCGCATGCTCCGCGTTCTGCTCGCTGCCGCACTCCTTGCCCTGCCCCACGTGTCGGTCGAGGCGCAGGCGCCGAGTGGTCGTGCCAACTCGACGGCGCGCGTGCGCGAATATCTGCAGACGTTTCCCACGTACCCGTTCGACGACCCGAATCCGATTCCCGGGGTGGGGCGGATCTATCCGTACTTCCGCTTCGACGGCTTCCGTACCACCAGCGAGCCGCGCACGTGGAAAGTGGTGGAGCTCGAGAACGAGTACGTGCGCGTTCTCATCCTCCCCGAGATCGGCGGCAAGATCTGGACGGCCATCGAAAAGCGGAGCGGACGACCGTTCATCTACTACAACCGCGTCGTCAAATTTCGCGATATCGCGATGCGTGGCCCGTGGACGAGCGGCGGCATCGAGGCCAACTATGGCATCATCGGGCACACGCCGAACGTCTCGACGCCAGTGGACTACACCATCCGCCGCAACTCCGATGGGAGTGTCAGTTGCATCACCGGCGCACTCGACCTGTTGACAGGTACGACGTGGCGTCTTGAAACACGACTTGCGCCGGGCGAGGCGTCATTCACCACTGCATCAACCTGGTACAACGGCTCGTCGCTGGAGCAACCGTACTACACCTGGATGACCGCGGGCATCCCCACCGCAGGGAAACTGCAGTACGTCTTCCCGGGCAATCGCTCGATCGGACATGATGGCGAAGCGGGAGACTGGCCGATCAACCGTCAGCGCAATCGCGACGTGTCGTGGTACGACCAGAACGACTTCGGGGGACCCAAGTCCTATCACGTCGTCGGCGGTGCGGGCGATTTCTTTGGTGCGTACTGGCACGATCAGGACTTCGGGATGGCGCGTGTGGCACTGCGCGATGAGAAGCCCGGGCAGAAGATCTGGATCTGGGGCCTGTCGCGACAGGGCCTGCTCTGGGAGGATCTCCTCACCGATCGCGACGGACAGTACTCGGAGCTGCAGTCGGGGCGGTTGTTCAATCAGTCGGCAGAAGGGAGCACGCTCACGCCATTCAAGCACCGCGGGTTCACGCCACAGCTCGTGGAGCGGTGGACGGAGCGCTGGATGCCGGTGGTCGGGACCAGGGGTTTCGTATCGGCGAGCGATGTCGGCGCGTTGAACGTCACTCGCGATGGTGACCGCATCATCGTCGCGTTGTCGCCATCGATCGCGCTCGACGATACGCTCGTGGTGAGGTCGGCGAATCGTACGCTGCACACACGGCGTGTGCGGCGCGCACCACTGCAACCGTTCGTTGACACGATTGCGGCACCTGGCGTGGCGCTGACAACTGTTGCGGTAACTCTGGGTGCCAATCGACTCGTGTTCCACGGCGACACCACGGAAACGACACTCGACCGGCCGATCGAGTCGCCCGGCGCTTTCGACTGGTCGTCCGCGCAGGGGCTGCACCTGAAAGGAAAGGAGCTGATGCGGCAGCGCGAGTACGATCGCGCGGTGGTGCTGCTGGACAGTTCGCTGATGCGCGCGCCGCACTCCGTACCCGCCCTTGTCGATCGAGCCGCGATGGCGCTGCGTGCGATGCAGTACGACAGTGCGCGAATCTTCGCACGTTCGGCTCTCGCGGTGGACAGCTACGACGGCGGCGCGAACTACTACTACGGCCTGGCGAATCGGCATCTCGGTCGATTGGCCGATGCGCGCGACGGTTTCGAGATCGCGTCGCAATCGATGGAATATCGGGCTGCGGCGTGGGCCGAACTCGCACGGCTCTGGCTAACGCGAGGCGATGCGGATCGCGCCGACGCATACGCCACGAAAGTGCTCGCCATCCAGCCGGGGACACTCGACGCACTCGGCGTTCGCATCGTCGCCGCGCGACGTCGCGGCAATGTACTTGCGACCACGAACGCGATCGCTGCACTCGAACGCGCTGATCCGCTCAGTCACCAGGCGCGATTCGAGCGGTTGGTGGCGAGCCGCGTCTCGGACGCAGGTACACGTCTCAGAAACGGTGTGCGGAGTGAACTGCCCGAACAGCAACTCTTCGCACTCGCGGCCTGGTATCAGGACGTCGGCGACTTCGCGCTCGCCGCGCGCGTGCTCGAGGCGATCGGGGAACATCCCGAGGCACTCTACTGGCGTGCGGCGCTGCGTGCGAGCGCGACAGACGGCGCAGGACGCGATCGTGCGCTGCGCAATGACGATGCAGGTGCGCTGCGTACAGACGACGCACGTGCGCTGATCGATCGTGCCAACGCGCTGTCACCACGGCTGGTCTTTCCGTTTCGGCCGCAGGTGATCGAGGCGCTGGAGCAGGCGGTACGCGCGAGTACGCACTGGATGCCGCGCTATTACCTCGCCTTGGGGCTCTGGGGCACGGGACGTGTTGCGCAGGCGGCGGCGCGCTTCGCCGAGTTGCGCGACGCGCCGACGTACGCACCGTTCTACGCGGCGCGCGCCTCGCTCCCCGGTCGGACGCTCGCCACGCAGGTGGCCGATCTCGAACAGGCCGCCTCTCTCGACAGCACCGAATGGCGCTTCGGCAAACTGCTCGCTGAACGTCGACTGGCGGCCGGCGATACCACCGGCGCACTGGCGGTCGCGCGCATGTACTTCACGCGATCACCTCGCAGCTACATCCTCGGCATGACACTCGCGCGAATGCAGCTTGCGGCCGCGCGATACGCCGAAGCGGATTCGCTGCTGACAACGCTCATCGTGCTGCCGTACGAGGGTGCGGCGGAAGGACGTGCGCTCTTCCGCGAGGCCAAATTGATGCTCGCCGTCAACGCGATGGCGGCTCGCCGATGGGACGATGCCACGCGCTTGATCACGGCCGCGCGCGAGTGGCCCGAGCGTCTTGGCGCAGGTAAACCGTACGACGCCGATCTCGACGAACGGCTCGAGGACTGGCTCTTGGCCGACGTGCGTGCGCGGGGTGGATTCGCAGCCGATGTGGAAGCGACACGCGCCCGACTTTCCGGATGGTTTGCCGAACGATCGACATCGCTGGCGCGCCCTGGATTGGAGCGACGCGTGTTGAGACGCTTTCTGCAACTTCCGCGCTGAGCATGATGAGCCTCCATGCGTTGCTCAAAGGGTGGGTGTACAAGCTGTGGTATCCGATGCGCGGACTACGCTTCTCCGCGGGTCCGAACTTCCGCGTACACGGCTCGCTCACCGTGCGCGGGCCAGGCACGGTCACCTTCGGTCGCGACGTGACGATCGGCATGCACGTCACACCGTACACGCATCATCGCGACGCGATCATCCGCGTGGGGGATCACTGTTTTCTCAATGGCACCCGCTTCGGCTGTCAGCAGCACATCGAGATCGGCCGCGACTGTATCATCGGCGATGCACGCATCATGGATACGAACTTTCATTCCACACGCGCGGACCGATGGCGCGATGATGCGCCGGTGGTCACTCGCCCGGTTCATGTGGCGAGCAACGTCTGGATCGGTGCGCAGAGCGGCATCCTTCCGGGCAGCGAGATCGGCGAGAACAGCGTGGTCGGATTTGGCGCCGTGTGCAGCGGCCTGTTTCCCGCCGACGTGGTGATCGCGGGCAATCCGGCGGTCGTACTCCGCCTCATTGAGCCGGCGTGAGTCAGGACGCGAGTACACTGATTCCTGCGAGCACGGCGGGTGCGAGAGTGAGTGAAAGCAACGTCGCCCTCCGACTTGCGGTCGCGCTTCGAGGTGCCATCGTTGGCGTAGAGACATCGGAACCGATCGCGGCGCTCACCTTCGACGACGGGCCGCATCCGGAGTACACGCCACGTCTGCTGGCGCTGCTCGAGCGGCACCACGTTCGCGCGACGTTCTTTCTCGTTGGTGAAGCGGCGCTGCAGCATTCACAGCTGGTAGGTGAGATTGCCGCACGAGGTCATGTCATCGGCAACCACTCGTGGAGCCATCCATCGTTCACGATGATCGCGAGTCCGGAGCGACGACGCGAGCTGCAGCGTTGTCAGGCCGTACTTGCACCGCATGCTGCGCCACTGTTCCGCCCACCGTACGGCGATCATTCGCGCGCGGCACGCCGTGATGCGCACTGGTGCGGACATGAGGTCATCGGCTGGTCACTCGATGTGCATGACTGGTGCGAAGGCGATCGCGATACGCTCGTATCGGCATTGACCAACGGAATTCGCCCGGGTGGCATCGTGCTGCTGCATGACGCGATCCATGATCAGGGTGCGCCGACGCTCGGTCCGGAGTTGAGGCGCGCGGCGGTGCTCGATCGCAGCGTCATGATCGGCGCACTCGACATCGTCCTCGAGCAGCTCGGGGGACACGTGCAGTTCGTGAGCGTGCCGGAGCTCCTGCGCCGCGGTCCTCTCGTCACGCAAACATGAGCCGGCGACGCACGCTCTCCGTCGCCATCTGCACCTGGAATCGCAGTGCGCTGCTGCGCCGGACACTTGACGACTTCACGGCGATCGAGATTCCAGCAGGCCTGGACTGGGAGCTCGTGGTGGTCAACAACAACTGCACTGACGATACGTCGCGCGTGCTCGACACGTATCGCGACAGGCTCCCGCTCACCGTGGTGAACGAGCTCTGCCCGGGACTCTCACACGCCCGGAATGCGGCGGTGACGCAGTGCAGTGGCGACTTCATTCTCTTTACCGACGATGATGTGCGCGTGGAGCGCGGGTGGCTGGCGGCGTACGCACGTGCCATTGACATGTATCCGTTGGCAAGCTTCTTCGGTGGCCCCATCACGCCTGCATTCGAACGCACACCGCCGGCGTGGTTGGTGCGAATCTGGCCGCGGGTTGCGAGCGCGTACGGGGAGCGGGCACTGGGCGACGTTCCACTGCGATTTGACGGCGAGAAGCTCACGCCGTTCGGCGCCAATTACGCCGTTCGCCGGCCAGATCAGCAACGACATCCCTACGACACGCGCCTTGGTGCGCGTGCCGGTACCCTCATGCTCGGTGAGGAGATTCGCCTGGTGCGGGCGCTCCTGGCTGACGGTGGAGAAGGGTGGTGGGTACCGGACGCGCGCGTTACGCATCATGTGCCCGCACGACTGCTCACTGTGCGATACCTGCGTCGTTACTTCGCCGGCGTCGGAGCGATGATGGCACTGCTCGACGAGTCGGCTGAGGTGTCGGACCACGATCGTTCATTCGCCGCGTGGCGGCTGGCGATCGAGCAGGAGTACGACTTCCGAAAGGCGCGGCTGCGTGAGCCGCCGGAGCGATGGATCAATGATCTGATTGTCTCCAGTATGACGTGGGGCCGTCTCAGGTATCGTCGCTGAGGAGTGTACGCGCCAGACTGTGCGCTTCCTCCGGTGTCGACGCGACGCGCACCAACGC
>CAYWCJ010000011.1:0-28924 GCA_964456595.1 uncultured Gemmatimonas sp.
CCGCACGGTCGACGAGCCCCGCGAAGCCCACTCCGTGCACGGCTACTTCCTCCGTGCCGGAGACCTCGCAGCACCGATCGTCTACTTCGTCGACCGCCCGCGCGACGGTGGCAGCTTCACGTCACGTCGCGTCACGGCCATCCAGCACGGCGAGGCGATCTTTCACCTCTCCGCATCGTTCCACGTAGACGAGCCGGGACTCGAACATCAGTCCACGATGCCCGATGTGCCGCCACCCGAATCGATGCCGTCGGAGCTCGACATCCTGCGCGCACGCGTCGACGAGTTGCCATCGAAGCTGCGCGGCGTACTCACGCAGGATCGCCCGCTCGACTTCCGCAGCGTCGTGCCGGCAGACCCCATCAAGCACATCCCCGGCGAGCCACTGCGTCAGGTGTGGTTCAAGTGCCGCGAAGCGCTCCCGGATGAACCGATCGTGCACCAGGCCATCCTCGCCTACGCTTCCGACTACGGCATGCTGCCCACCGCGCTGCTGCCGCACGACGTCTCGTATCGCGATCCGCGACTGATGCTCGCGTCACTCGATCACACGCTCTGGATGCACCGCGACTTCCGCGCCGACGACTGGCTGCTGTACAGCATCGACAGCCCGTCCGCGTTCGGTGCGCGCGGCTTCGTGCGCGGTCAGGTGTTCACCCGCGATGGCCGACTCGTCGCTTCGGTCGCACAGGAAGGACTCATGCGCATCAAGTCGATCGAGAGCAATTAGTCTCGAACGTCCAAACAACTTCAATGAAAGCGACTGACTATCACGGATACGAACAGATCAACTGCTATGATTTTCGGGGATACAACGAACCACCCAGAAGACGTTGTAGTATCCGTGGAGATCCCAAGTCGATCTGCTTCTATCCGTGATAGTCAGTTGCTTTTGCTGTTTTCTTCTGCTGTTCTCGGCTACGGCCACGGCAGCACGATCACCGGATAGCGCGACCGGGTCTTCGGGTCATCGTTGCCATCGAAATACTTGTCGATGTCCCGCACGGTCTTCCCCCGCAACGCACGGTCCGCCGCCGAACCTCCGGCAATGCCCGCAACGCGCGTCTTGAGCGCGGCGAGATGCATCTCGCACACGGCGCGAACCTCGGCCAGCGATTCTGCATCACCCGCACGATCGAGCAGAGTGTTCACCACCACCTGCTGCACGGTGCGGCGCATGGCCTGATCGCCGGCGTTGGCCGAAACAGGCGCGCCCCACGTACGGTTCACCAGCGTGCGAATGACCTCATCGAGCGTGGGGTTCGCGGCATCGCGCGCGCTGAACAACACCAGCCGACCCACACGATCACGCTCGAGAATTCCTTCGATCACTTCCGTGGCCAGTCCACCCGCCAACGTGATCTGGTCAAGCGCCGTGCCCGCGTAGCCCAACCACGCCATCGCACCGTCACCGCCCGGAGGCACCGGCGGAATGAGCGCCAGCACACGCTCGGGTACCGCCAGCGCACTCGGCTCGAGTGCATCGAGTGCCACACCAAGCGCACGACGCTGCGACGCTGCGGAAAGAATTTTCGTGGGCGTCTGTCCATCGCCACGCATCGCGTACGTGAAGTCCATGCCGCCGATCACCTTCACCACGCTCTCGAGCGAGTAGCGATGATGCAGATACACATGCGCGAACCGCATGTTGAGCAGATACAACGGTTCGCCGGGCTTGATCGCGCGCTCATCGAACTTGTCGATCAGCAACCGTCGCACCTTCGATGAACGTTCGACCGATTCGAAGGGCGTCGAGCCTTCCACCCAGCGCGTCGCCTCGGGAATCGAACCCTCGGCCCCCGAATGCTGGTCGGCAATGAAGCGCACGTGCTTCGTCAGTCCATCCTTGATGATCCGCTCCAGTCCCGCCTTCTCATCGGCCGCGTTCGCATACCACGTGTAGCCGTAGCGCACCGTCAGCGTATCCCACGCACCACCGGCCGGCGCATACGCTTTCGACAAATCGATGGCGCCGTTCGCGTCGAGCGAGATGAGCGGAAACGGATAGTCCATCACCGACGTGCGCCCCTGCGACGAGGCGATGTAGTTGTGCGGAAAGCCAAGCGTGTGTCCGATCTCGTGCGCCGCGTGCTGTTTGCGACGCTCCATCGTAAACTGCTCCGCGGTCACGCCAAGTCCCTGCGGGCCGGCGGCTGGCAGCAGACCGGCGTAGATGTTGTAGTCGATGAGCGAACGCCACGCATCCATGCGCACGACCGTGCGCACGATCTCGCCGGTGCGCGGATCGGAGAACGACGGCCCAACGCTCGGCCCGGGTCCCGTGCGATGGATCCAGTACAGCATGCTGTAACGCGCATCCATCGCGTCGGCGCCGGCGGGCAAATCACGCACGGCGAACGCATTCCTGAACCCGGCGGCCTCGAACGTCTTGTTCCACCACATCCCACCTTCGCGCAACGCTTCGCGATACTCGGCAGGAATACCGGGATCGAGATGGTACACGATCGGTGTCACCGGCTCGGTGAGTTCACCGCGCGCGTACGCGACCGGATCCTTCGGAATGAGACGCCAGCGACCGGCGATGGCGTTGCGATACGTACCGTCGTAGCTCTGCGAAAAATCGTAGAACTGCGGACCGCTCACGCCCGAACGACCATCACCCTGTCGCGCGCGAAAGCCCGCGGTATCGGGCAGCGCGACGAGCGAGTGATGCAGCGCCATCGTCACCGCTCCAGGGTCGGGCGCGCTGCGACGCACCAACGCACCGGGATTGTCGACCGCGAACGTCAACACGGCATGAATCTCGGTGTTCCTGGGGAACGACTTGGTGCGTTCGGCGTCGATCCAGCTGCGCGCTGCGTCGAGTCGCGCCGTCCCCTGCTGACCACGACGCACCGATTCCGCGATGCCGTACGTGTCGGATAGAAAGAACGACGTCGCGTCAACAACGAGTGTGCCGTTGGCTTCCGACTCGATCGGGAAAGTGGCGATCACCGACGTCGGAAATCCTTCCGCCGCTGCGCGACGCTCGGCCGCGCTCTCACCGGGAGCGCGCACACTCCAATTGTCACGCACCATCAGCACACGCTTGCCACGGCGCTCGAATCGCACGACGACACTGGAGCCGAGTTGTCCGCGATCGAGACCGAGGGCACCAAAGCCGGTCGCCAATGTGCTCTGATGCAGGAAGTCGGAATTCAACCGATCCGCCGGAATCTCGAGCAGCAGCTTGTTCCGATCGGCGTCGACTCGCACGCCAATGAAGCTGTCACGCTGCTGCAGCGGCCCGGAATTCGCATACGCCGTCGCAGGAGTGCCTGCGCTGGGTGCGGCATGCAACGGTGACGATGGCGTGGCTGCGGCGATGACAAAGCACGCCGTGGTGAAGAGCGAGGAGACAAGCGAGGAGGCGACGCGATTGCGCACACCTCCCCGGAACTGCGACAGAGTACGCAGGCTGACGTCGTTCACGGTTGAATCGGTCCGGGTTGCGGGTCGCCACTGGTGCTGGCGCCGTTGGCGAGCCCCGCGAGGGCGATGACCAGCGACCCCACGATGGCCACGGCGATGAGTACGCTGCGCTTGCGCGAATACTGCTTCAGCGAAAGCTCCTCCGTCAGCTGCCGCGGCACGGCGACGGTATCGCCCTGCGAGGTGAAGCTTTCACGTGTGCTCGTGAACATCCGTTCGACGGCAATGACAACGGTGTCCGGCGTGGCGCGCGTGACCGTGCCTTCGATCTGTCGCACGTTATTGCCGAGCGAGCCCTTGAAGTACTCGGCGCCCGTGGTGGTGAGGGTGACGCGTACGGAGCCGTCGGAGGCGGCGGGTTGCGAGGGCGCGACGGGCACGTAGGCGTAGCAGCCCACCAGCGACCACGCGGTGAGGAGCAGGATCGGGGCTGAGGCGAAACGACCGGCCACGATGCGTCGTGACCGGTCGTTGCGTTGCTGCGACATGCGGGGAGGAATCACTGACATGCGGCGGGTCGAGTGTTGCCGACGTTGGCCGGTTTTGGCACGAGTGGGTTCTGCAGCACTTCGTCGGCCGAAATCGGAAAGAAGCAGGGCCTCGAGCCACGCGTGGCCACCCACCGATCCGAGCGAAACTGGAAGCGATAGTGGTCATTCAGTCGACGTCCCTGCAGGAAGAGCGAGACCGATCGCTCGTGCAGGAGAATATCGCGCGCGGCCGGTGTTCCCGTCCATGCCGGCAGACCATCGACCGTACGGACCGCGTTGATGCGCGTGGTGAACTCCGCCGTGTTGTTGGTCGCCAAGGCTGCTTCGGCGAGGATGAGCTGCATGTCCTTCGCCGACACGGCGGTCCAGCCGACGTTGACCGTGGACGAGAACCGGCAGCACTCATCGATGTTCTTTGAGGTGACCGGATCGGTGAGGCCGGTCACCGGGTCCTTCATGAAGATGCCCGCCGCACCATCGAGCGGGCGCGTGCCCGCTCCATTGGGCACGATGTAGCGCGAGCCCGCCCGGATCTCGAGGCGCGAGTTCATTTCGCCACCGGTGGAGAAATAACCGCCGTTGTTCTGCGTGACGACATCGAAGCGATAGCGGAACGCGTTGTTTCCCATGATCGCGAGTGCGGCCGCCGCATCGGTGTTGGCGCCAGCATCGTTGATGTACGGACTGGCCGGGAAGCCGCGCGGCGCACGCAGCGACGTCCAGACCGCCTTGGAGAACTTGGCGCGTGCGCGAAGACCGAGAATGCGCTGCTGCAGCGCGACGTTGTTGATGGCCTGTGCGACAGTGATTCCCTTGTTCAGGTACGTGATGGCCGAATCGAACGTGACCCGCATGTTCGCGTCGCCGATCGGCGCACCGTTGTCGATGCGGTCGGACGAGATCACGAAGTCCTCGTAGTTCTCGCCGAGGAGCACGTAGGTCATCGCGGTGAGGAAGTACGCCTGCGCGAGGTCTGCACGATTGCGCAGCGAGTTCGCCTTGTCGTAGCCCTCGAGCTTCGGGATGACATAGTCGCCCAACCAGCGCGCCTGCGCGGCGTACGAGAACTGGCCGTTCGTGTACTCGTTATTGGGATCGCCGATGTCACCGACGTCGAGCAGGTTCCAGTATTCGCGGGAGCCCACCCACGTCAGTTCATCGGACGAGGCACCGACCGTGCCGACGATCTGGTTGCCGGCCGCGTTGACCGAGCCGTACAGACCATTCACGAGCGACGTCGCCGCCGCGGATGCCGTGGCGATGGCATCCTCGGTGACGGCGTTGGGATTGGCAACGTCGGTGTCGAAGATCTGACAGGACGACAGGGTCGCGGCGCCGAGCAGCATCGTGCCGGCGATGAGTTTGCGGCGGCGAGGAGCCGCACCAACGATCGAGATTCCGATAGTCATGTGGAGTGCTCCGGGTTAAAAGCCAAAGTTGAGTGCGAGCGACACACGTCGCGGAATCGGCAGGCCGAATCCATCGGTGGCGTTCTGGAAGTTGTCGGCGAGTGTGCCCGTCGAGCCGCGACCGTTCTCGTTCGACTCGGGATCCTGACCGGGGTACTTGGTCCACATGAGGATATTGCGACCGGCCAGCGTAATGGCCGCGTTGCGGAAGCCCAGCTTGCTCGCGACCGACTGTCCGAGATTGTAGGTCACGGCCAACTCACGCCAACGCAGGAAGGATCCGTCCTGTGCCTGATACAATCCGGGCTCCAGCAGACGACGATACTTCCGGATGTACTCTTCGGCGGCCACGACGCGTTGCTCTGGCGTACTGGCTGGGTTCTGCATCACCGACTGTACGTCGGAGAATTCCTTCCGATTCGAGCCGATCGACGGGTGCTGCGAGAGGCGGAAACCGTCGGTGAGGTTGGAGACCATGTAGCCCGTGCGATACTCGAGCGTGGACTGGATCTTCCAGTTCTTCGCGAACGACAGCGTACCACCGAAGGCGCCCGTCCACTTGGGGATCGAGCTACCGACGCGCTGCTCGAAGAGCACACCGCTGCCGTCGTAGTCGGCGAGCAACGGCTGCAGCGTGTTCTGGACGCCCGAGTTCTGGATGTCACGCGGCTGCGCGAAATAGGCGAGGAGTTCCGCGCGCGTGGCCGGCGTGCCGCGACCGTTGAAGTTGAACGGCAGCTGATCGCCGGCGTAACAGGCAATTGCGTTCCCGAGTTTGTTCGTCGCCGGAGCGCTACCACACTGTCCGGCGAGACGCGGCTCGTAGATGGAGCCCAGCGGATCGCCTTCCTTGAGGTAGATGCGGTAGCGCGCGTAGCCGCCGGAGACGCGGATCGGCGGCGCACCGCCAAGACTGGTCAGCGTCTGCTGGAGGAACGCGGCGTTGGCAAACAGTTCGAGCGTCGTCTTGCTGCTCTGGATCGGCGAACCGCGCAGACCGACTTCGAGTCCGTTCGCGTCGATCTTGCCGATGTTGGTGAGCTGCGAGTTGCGGAAGCCACCCGACTGCGCGAACAGGCGCGGCACGAGTGCGTCCTTCACTTCCCGCTTCCAGTAGGTGAACTCGAGGGCGACGCGATTGCTCAGAAAGCCTGCTTCGAAACCGCCTTCGATTTCGGTGGAGATCTCCGGACGCAGATCGCTGTTGCCAAGCTGCGAAGGGAGCAGGCCAGAGCCAAGCGATGTTACCAACGGGGAGAACGTCGTGAACTGATCGAAGGCGCCCGGCTGACGGCCGGACTGACCGACGGCGGCGCGAAGGCGCAGCGTGGGGAGCAGCGTCGAACTCCACGACTGGCGATCGGACGGGACGACGGAGAGCGACACTTTCGGATAGAAGACACCACCGGCGCTCTTGCCGAACGCGCTGGAGAAGTCGTATCGACCACCGGTCGTGGCAAAGACCCAGTCACGCCAGCCGACCTGCGTCTGACCGAAGTAGCCGCCGTTGACCGTGGTGCTGAAGGCTTCGCCCGTGGAGATGTTGAGACCACCGGCGCCGACGACTTCGATGCCGGGGCCTGGGAACGCCGTCGAGCTGCCCGACTGCGTGGTGGCGCGATTGTTGAACACCTGCACGCCACCGACGGTGGAGGTCGTCCAGTTGCCGCCGAAGTCGCGGTTGTAGGCGATCTTGCCGTCGAACGTGAGGACACGCGTGCCGCTCGAGAAGGTCTGACGCGCGCCGTCCGGATTGTTGGACGTGAACAGGTCGACGTTATACCCGAACGGCGAAAGTCCGAAGTCGCGCTGTGCGGTGTAGTCGAATCCGACGGTGCCGGTGTAGCTCAGGTGCGAGGTCTGCTGGTACGAACCATCCAGCACACCGACATAGCGCTGCGCGCCGGTCTCGTTCGTCACCTGCATCGCCTCGCGCGCCGTGGCGAACGCTTGATTGCCGAACGGATTGCCGGCGCCGGAGCAACGTCCGGGCGCGACGTACGTGGACGCATTGCAGTTGGCAAGCTCCGGACGCGCCATGTAGCTCAGCGAGTTCACGCCGTAGATGTTGTTGTTGTTCTCCGGCGACTTGTTCTGCGTGTTGTAGTAGTTGTTGTTGAACCGAACGCGCATGTTCTTGAACGGCACCAGCGAGAGGTTGGCCGAGGTCTGGATGCGACGTACCTGATCGCGCGCGGGCCCGAGATCGGCGCCGCCGAACGGACCATCCTCGAAGTAGTAGCGGCCGCTGGCGAAGTAGGTGATCGCCGCACCACCGCCCTGCACCGATGTCGAGAGCGTGTTGCCGAGTCCCGTTTCCGTGAAATGATCCTTGAAGATCGGGACTTCGAACACCTGAAACGCTTTCAGTCCCGGAATATTCCAGTACGTCGCGAGCGAGTCGGCGCGGCCCTGCGTGCGCGCGAAGCCCGAGTTCGGCGCGACGCGATCGCCGAAGTCCACCGCATCCTGCTGCAGCTGCATGTTCCAGCGCGGCGCGCCGGTGGAGCCGGTCTTGGTGAAGAACTGGATGACACCGTTGGAGGCTTCGGTGCCGTACAGCGTGGCCGCTGCGGCGCCCTTCAGGATCTCGACCCGCTCGATGGTGCTCGGATCGATGTCGTCGATGCGCGACGGCGAACCGCCACCACCGTTGCCGATACCGTAACCGCCACCGGAGTTCATGCGCACGCCGTCCACGAAGATGATTGGCTCGTTGGACTGCGAGAGCGACGCGTTGCCGCGAATGCGGATCTTGGCGCCTTCGCCAGACAGACCGCCCGAGATGAGTCCCGTCACACCGGGCTCACGCGCGGTGAGCAGGTTGGACATGTCGTTGATGGGCGCGTTGGCCGGCGGGATGATCACGGCGACCGTATTACCCAGGCGCTTCACTTCGGTTTTCTGCCCGCTGCCGGTGACGACGACCTGATTGAGCTGAATGGCGGAGATGCTGACGGCGAAGTCCGCCTTGCTGGTCTGCCCTGGCGTGAGCGTGACCGTGCGCGTTTCGCGCGAGTAGCCGATCGCACGCACGCGGACCACCACCGTGCCCGTTGCACCGGACATCGGGATGCCGGCGATGCGATAACCGCCCTGCGCGTTCGTCATGCCGCCCAACTGCGTACCATCGATCGTGATCTGCACATTCTCGAGCGGCCGCGACGACGCCGCATCGGTGACTCGTCCTTCAACGATCGCACTGCCTTGCGCCGCACTCTGTGACAGCGGCACCGACAGTGCGAGCGCTATCGCCGAGATGAAGCGCGACCAACGTGTGTAAGCAGGACCCGGCATCCTCGTCTCCCTCGTAAGGTCAGGGTATTCACCGACGCGCACGTCGGTCACCAAAGTGTCACAACAGACGGGCGAATATGTAGGCAACCAGTCCCATCGGCAACCGTGTTGTCCCGATATTGTTCACCCTGTCCCGATTTCTAACCACTGGGAGTCCGTCGGCGTCACAGGTCCCAACCGCCAACTCAGCGGGCCTGCCTCGCCTCGCGCAGTGCCTGGGCCAGCTTCGCGGCGTCGGCGTTGCTGCTGTCGAGTGCCAGAGCGCGCCGCACCGACGCTTCCGCGCGGACAAGGTCGCCCTGTTTGAGGAGGGCCAACGACAGCTGGAAATGACCCAACGCCAGCCCGGGATCGCGCGCGAGCGCCCGTTCGAACATGGGAATCGCGTCACGTGCATTCCCTTCGCGCAGCAGACTGGTGCCCAGGTTGAAGTAGCCGAGCGGGCTGGTGGGATCGAGCGCAATTGCCTGACGATAGGCGGCGCCGGCGCCGGGAAGGTCGCCCGCGCGTTCAAGCGAGACGCCAAGGTTGACCTGGGCGACGGGTTGCTGCGCGTCGGCGCTGATCGACTGGCGATAGCTCGTCACCGCACGCGCCACATCACCATTCGCGGCGTAGGCGAGACCGAGGTTGAGCAGCAGCGCTGCGTCACCCGGCGCGACCTCGAGCGCTTTGCGATACGCGATGACCGCGCGCGCGCCATCGCCCTTCGTACGGGCGTCATCGCCAATGCCGCCCAGCACCACCACCCAACGACGACGCAGCGCATCTCGGCTGATCGACTGCCGTAGGAAGCGCCGGGTGTCAGCGTGGTTGCCGCGTACGTAGTGCAGCGTCGCCAGCGAGAGCGCACGCAGGGCGAGGTCGGTCGACGCCGCCATCGTGCGCAGCGACGCCTCGAACGAGGACGGAACGTTCGGCATGTCAGGCGCGCCAAACCGATCGAGCCATTGCGCGATGCCAGCCACCTGCGCGCTCACATTGCGCGAGTCGGCCTGCAGCAACTTCGACGTGGCGCTCTCGATATCGACTGCCTCACGCGCACTCAGCACACCCGCAACTGCCTGCTCGTGCGGCTTGATCTCCCCCCACCACATCGTCACCTGCTTCGCATGCTGCGCTTCACTCACACCGGCGTGACAGCTGCGACAGGCGCTCACGATGCCCAGCGATGAATCGAGTGCAGGACGCGGAATTGCGATGGAGTGGTCGGAGCGTTCGTAGCGAATGGCGCGCCCGAGCTCGTGCTCCTGTTGATAAGGCATGTGGCAGGACACGCAACGACTGCCGGTGGATGCCACCGGGTGTTTCGTGTGCGCCGGAAGGTCATCCTTCTTGCTGGCGTGACAGCTCGTGCATTGCCGATCGTCGGTGCGACCGGGAATCGGCTGTCCGGTGACGGTGCGATATCCCTGCGAATGCGGATCGTGGCACGAAACGCACGTCATGCCGCCATTGCGATAGCAATCGCTCGCGTAGTGTCCTTCCTGATACGCGAACGTGCGCGTGCGACCGTCGGCGGTGAGTGGCTGATCGCCGAGTTGTGCGAGGCGCACGGCATAGTGCTGCGCGAGCTCAGCGCCCGGCTTCCAGTGCGTCGCGAGTCGCGCCTTCAGTGCATGACAGCCCATGCAGGTGGTGAGCGATTGCTCCTTGTCGAAGGTGCCGAGGGCCGCGAGTCCGATGTCTGCGCTCGGCACGCCACCGCTCTGCATGCGCGCGACGTGTCTGGCCGCGGGACCATGACACGATTCACAGTTGATGGCG
The DNA here is from genome assembly GCA_964456595.1 of uncultured Gemmatimonas sp. Taxonomy (GTDB): domain Bacteria; phylum Gemmatimonadota; class Gemmatimonadetes; order Gemmatimonadales; family Gemmatimonadaceae; genus Gemmatimonas. The sequence goes on from CAYWCJ010000011.1 coordinate 10,397, forward strand.
AACCCGTTGTCGGACGAAACCCACCGCTTCGCGCTGCTGTCGAAGGCGAGATCGATCTGGCTGCCATGACACGACTGGCAGTTGCTGAAGCGCGGCTCGTCGCCGAGGACGCGCGTCGGTGGCCAATCGCCGCAGTCGGCCAGTCGCATCGATGCGCTGACGGGTAACCACCCCTTGTTGGTGCGGGTTCCGGTGTTGCAGAACCACGTGCGACTGTGCTTGCTCCAATCGAAGGGCAGAAAGCGTAGCGTACCGTCGCTCCATTTGGTGACGAATCCCTGCGTCCCGCCGCCTTCCATGTGGCCGCCACCGATCACCGCGTGCACGATCAGCGCCGTGTCGACCTCGCCCGCTCGCTGTACCACAAACGAAAAGACTCCACGCTCCTGTCGAGGAATCACGGTCGCATCGCGAAAGCGCAGGGGCGTGCCGTCAAACGGCGCGATCACGCGCACGCCGTTGACGCCCCCCGGTGTACCGCCGGCATTGCCATGCGTGGAGGCGCGCCATGCCGCGTACTGCGTCGCGTGACAGGACTGACACGACGCCGCGCCCGCAAAATCGGACGACGCGGGTGCGGCCGCCACCGCCGGCAGCGGCGCACTCACCAGCGCGATGCCGCTGGTACCGTCGCCGGGAGCCCCATCGACTGAACGCGCACGTGATGTCATCCACCACCAGCTCGCACTCGCGACGAGGAGCACACCAAGCACCAGCACGATCGCACGGATTTTTGCGGGTGTAGTGACCGCGTGCGGCGGTGGCGGCGTCGGCGGCGCGCCTTCCGCCGGCCCCTTTGGACGCTTCCGGCTCATGCCGTTCTCATCGCGTTCTCATCGCGTGCTCATCCGAGTGCTCATCCGAGTGCTCACTCGCCATCGCCGCGCGACCATGACGGTCCTTCGCACGAGCAGAGCATGCGGATGTAGCGCACCAGCGCGCGAACGTCCGACGTCGACAACGACCCGCCAAACGCGGGCATGCGCGCGCTGCGATTCATGATCGCACCACCACCGTGAATCGTGTCGAAGAGTGCGTCATCGCTGCGCAACGACGTCACCGAGGCGTCGGCATGCCTGGAGGGCGATACGGGCAAGTTGCGTGCGTTCTGTCCATCGCCCCCACCTTTTGTGCCATGACATCCCGCGCACCAACGGCCATACAATTCGGCGCCGTTCGGTTCGCGCCGCGCCGCCACGTTGGCGGCTGACGGCGCAGCCATCGCGAAAACCTCGGCGAACGACGCCGTCGGATCTCCGCCGAGATAGCGAATGACGAGATCGCGCTCGGTGGCCAGCATCTCCGTCCGCGGCATTGCGGCGCCCGGCACCACACGCTGCGGCTCGACGATCATGGCCGCGATATACGCCGCCGACCGACGTGTGCGCACCTTGTCGAGGGCAGGCGCCAACGTGCCGCCTTCTCCGCCCAACGCATGACAGCCAAGGCACGCCAACTTCCCGCGCAGCAATCGTTCGGCTTTCTGGACGGCAAACGGCGTCAGGGGAGTGCTCGGCAATTGCGTGGCACCCTCCGTGGCGGTCAGCGATACTCCCGCGACCAGCAACGCCATGGCAACGACGGAACGACGCACGGCGCTGCGTGCACTGGAAGCGGTCGTGGAAGCCTTTGCCGCGTGGCGAATTCCCATCGGCGGGACAATACGAGCCTGTCCGGTTCCCCGCCATCTCTCACCACGCCAAACACGAACGGTGGGGAACCACTTGGGTTCCAACGCAACGAGATGCGGCGACTTCAATCGCGCGCGTACGCTCTGCGCGACTCGGCGATTCAGTCCGTCCGCGTCAGGCGCTAAGTCGGGTGGTAGTTTCCCATCCACCATCTTCCCTCACCGCGCCGCCATCCGATGCCCATTTACGAGTATTCCTGCAACGCCTGTCAGCACGCCTTCGAAACGCTGGTGATGAAGGACAAGCCGCCAATGTGCGGCGCGTGCGGGAGTGCTGACCTCGAACGCCTGCTGTCGCTGCCAAACGTAAAATCAGCAGCCACGCACGGCCTCGCGATGCGCGCCGCCAAACGACGCGATCAGAAGGCCGGTCACGAGCGCACGCAGGAACAGCTCATATACGAGAAGAGCCACGACGACTGAGTCATCGTGGCCCTTCAAGTCGCCTTCCCGTTTCGCTCGCGGACGCCCCGGGTCAGCAAAACTACGTCGGAGATTGGTATAGCTGGCGTGCGGCTAGCAGGACTTGCACTTGTTGCTGTTCTTGGCGCCCAACCGCACCAGAAAATCCACGGTCTCCAAAAACGGTGGAATGCGCTGCACGGGACCATTGGCCATGTCGGCCGTGGTTTGCCCTTTCCGGCTGATGGCCTTCACATCGGCCCCCTTGCTGACGAGATACGCAATGAGCACCGTGTCACCACGCGCCGCGGCATGATGCACGGCGTTGTACCCGTTATAGTCACGCGCATTGACGTCCAACTTCAGCTCTTCGACCAGATATTTCACCGCCGGCAGCCAGGAATCGGGCGCGTGGCGGTGCGAGTTGGCCGCAAAGCCCTCGCCGTAACCAACGCCCGACGCGGCATGCATGGCAAGCGTACCCGGCCCTCCCGCTGGTACCGTCGCGAGTCCCGAGGGATCCTTGGACGGATCGCCCGCGGCGTCATCGGGTGACGCGTCCGCGTTGAAGTTCCGACCGGCGGGCTTGAGCGTCGGCAGGTTCACATCGGCGCCGTACTTGACGAGCAACTTCATCGCTTCCACATCCGTGCCGTAGGCCGCGCGCCAGAACGGCGACGCACCTGTCGTATTCACGCCCAGCAGATCGAAGTTGTACGACATGTACCAGAGGTGCTTGGAGAGTCGCGCGTTCACGTCGGCGCCGGCCTTGAGGAGCGCCTCCATCAGTTCCAGATAGCTGGTCTGCTGCTGCAACTGCGCCGTGGGCTGCGGATAGAGCGACTTGGCCGCCCACTGAACATTGATGACGGTGTAGAGCGGCGTGGCGCCGGCGTCGCTGGCCAGCTTGGGGTTGGCCCCGGCCTCCAGCAGCGACTTTGCCAGATCAAAACGGCCATTGATGGTGGCCATGAGCAACGGGCTGGTATGATCGCCCTCACTCACCTGATTGATATCGGCACCCGACTTGAGCAACGCCTTCACCGACTCGGCGCTTCCCTGCCGTACGGCAAACAGCAACGGTGTGAGCCCGCCTTTGCTGCCCACGAGATCACCGTAGCCACCACCGCCGCCACCGCGGCCCTGCTGTGCAGCACTGTCACCTGGGGCCGCACCAGCACCGCGACCGCCGGGCGGTATGGGCATCGTGGCCGGTGCAGCCGTAGGAGGCGCCGCAACCGGTCCACCAACGGGCGCGCCAACGGCCGCCACCGGCGGACGGCCGGCGGGATTGCCAGGCGTGCCGGGCCCGCGCGGTGGTGCTTCGGCCGACTTGAGCGCAGCGAGACGGCGCGCACGCAGACCAAGCGCGAGACGATCCGCACGCTCACGCGCCGCAATGTCTTCGACTTTGGACGCGAGTTTGATATCCGCACCGTTGGCGACCAACAGCTCCACGGCGCCACCACGATTGGATGCCGCCGCCCACATGAGCGGCGTCTGTCCGTAGGCCGACTCTTTCGCGTTCACCTTGGCGCCGGCGCCGAGCAATGCCGCAATGGCGTCGGTATTTCCCTGCTCTGCCGCGAAATGCAGTGGTGTCGCACCACCGGATGAGGTTACGCTGTTCGCGTTTGCACCGGCCGCGAGGAGCGCCTTGATCACCGTCGGGCGCCCGTTCCTGCTGGCCAGATGCAAGGGCGTGTAGCTGCCGTTGCGTGTCGTGGCCTCGACGCGTGCTCCGGCGTAGATGAGCATGCTGGCGATCCGCGCGTCACCGCGCGTTGCCGCCCAGTGCAACGCCGTCATGCCGTCGGCCTGCGCCGCGTTGGCATCCATGCCCTGCCTGAGCAGCACGCGCACCGCGGCCGTGTCACCACGCATGACCGCATCGGCCACGGGCGATTCGGTCGCGCGCCGAGCACGACGCGTCACGACGTCGTTCTCGTCGTGTGTGCTGACGTGACGCACGACTTCGTTCGATCGCGCTGGCGATGCGGCCGCCAACAAGACGGTCGCACCTAACGCCAGCGTTCCAAGCACGGCGCGACTTCGGGACATCGACCTAGGCATTGGCCCGCAAGCTGAGAGGACCGGTGCTGTCACCGAGGGCCTTCTGATCTTCCATGCCGAGGCTGTGCATCACGCTGAGCAACGCATTCGCCATCGGCGTGCCGTCGGGCGCCTTGACGTGCGTGTTGCCATCCAACCGGCCATTCGCGTGCCCAAGGAGAATCAGCGGGCAGCGACGATGATTGTGCAGGTTGGAGTCGCTCATCGGCGAACCGTAAATCACGAGCGTCTTGTCGAGCATGTTGCTGTCGCCTTCCTGAATCGCTTTCAACTTGTCGAGGAAGTACGGCAGCATCGCCACATGATACTTGTTGATCATGTTGAACTCCTTCACGCCCTTCTCGGTGCCGCCATGGTGCGACGCGGGATGGAACGGCTTGTCAGATCCGCTTTCCGCGTAGACTCGGCTCGAGCCGTCGCGCCCCATCTTGAAGGAGAAGACGCGCGTGATGTCGGCCGCGAAGGCGAGGGCCTGCAGATCGAACATCAGTTCGACGTGTTCCTTGAACGAATCGGGTACACCGGCCGGCGCTTCGGGAAGCTCGCGTACTTCGCCGCTCAAGTTGCGGGCTTCGATGCGCTGAATGCGGCGCTCGACTTCGCGGATGTCCTCGAGGTACTTGTCGAGCCGACGACGGTCATCGGCGGCCAGCGACGTTTTGAGCGACTTCATCTCACCGGCCACGAAGTCGAGAATGCTGCGGCGCGTCATGCGGCGTTCAGCGCGTTCGGCGGATGACCCGCCAACACCGAACAGCTTCTCGAACGCCACGCGCGGATCGCGAATCATCGGCAGCGGCTCGGTGGGCGACGACCAGCTGATCGAGTCGGTGTAGACGCAGGCGTATCCATAGGCGCATCCACCGGCCTGGTCCACGTTCTCGATGCACAGCTGCATCGATGGGATCGGCGTGTCCTGTCCGTAGCGCTGCGCATAGATCTGGTCGAGCGAGGTGCCCACGCGCACGTCGGAGCCTTCGGTCTGGCGCGCATGCGCCTGCGTGAGGAACGTGGCGCTCGAGCGGAAGTGATCGCCGCCGATCTCCATCGGCGAGAACGGCTCCGCGGCCCGTACGTCGGTGTTGCTGATGATGGTGAGGTGCTTGCGATACGCCTCGAGCGAATTCATCGCTGTCGGACTGAGATCGAAGTTCCGTCCCGTGTCGGCCGGCGACCAGAGATTGAGCTTGGCCCCGAGTTCGTTGCAGCCCGCAGCACCGTGTACCATCTCGATGGCGACCAGCCGAGGCGCATCCTGCAACTTGCGCCATCCACCACGTCCGGTCGGGATCATCGCCTCCAGGTACGGCAGCGCGATTGTCGCACTGAGTCCCTGCACGAAGCTTCGTCGCGGAAGTGGCTTTCCACTCAGGTATTGCATGATCTCTGCGTCTCCGTGGGCGTTTGTAAGGATCAGCGACTGCTGCCAGCCGCGTCCTGCGCGTCGGCGTCTGCGTTGGATACCGCCACCATCTTCTTCCGGAACGCATCGCTCTTCACGACGCCCCAGATGAGGTCCTGCATCTTGTAGCTCCCGCCCTGCGCATCGGCCACGATGCGGCGAATGGCCGGACTGTCGTAGTACTCCATGCGGCGCCCGACCGCGTACGCCATCAGGTTCTGCGTGAACGAGCGCAGCATTGGCACCGGACGCTTGAGCAGCGCCGCCTGCAACTGGGAGAGGTTGGTGATCCTGGTGCCGTCGTAGAAGTCACCGCGCGTATCGACTTCCACACCGTTCTCGCGCACGCGCCACTGCCCGGTAACATCGAAGTTGTCGAGGGCAAGGCCGATCGGATCCATCATGCGGTGGCACGAGCGACACGACGGATTGGCGCGGTGCATCTCCATGCGTTCACGCGTGGTGAGCATGCGTCCTTCTTTCGCCTCCGCCGTCTTCTCGAGATCTGGCACGTCGGGCGGCGGTGGCGGTGGCGGTGAGCCGATCAGTACTTCCATCACCCACTTGCCGCGCAGCACCGGCGACGTGCGATTGGCATGTGACGTGAGGGTGAGCACGCTGCCGTGTCCCATGAGACCGCGACGACGCGCATCGGCATACTTGACCTTGCGGAAGTCGGAGCCGGTGACGCCGGGCATGCCATAGTGGTCGGCCAAGCGCGCGTTCACGAACGTATAGTCCGCGTTGTACAACTCCAGCGCACTGCGGTTCTCGCGCACGATGCTGAAAAAGAACAGCTCCGTCTCGCGTTTCATGTCTTCGGCGAGCTGCTCATGGAAATTCGGATACTGCAGTGCATCCGGTGCCACCTTCTCGATGTCCTGCAGTCGCAGCCACTGCGACGCGAAGCGTGTGGCGAGCGCCTCCGAGCGCGGATCGGCGAGCATGCGCTTGACCTGTGCGCGCAGCACCGTGGTGTCGACGAGTGCATCGCGACGCGCCAAGGCAATCAACGTCGAATCAGGCGCCGCGCCCCACAGGAAGAACGAAAGACGCGACGCCAGATCGCTGCTGCTGATGGCGAAGCGCGCACCGGCCTTGGCCGTCGCCGGCATCGATTCCACACGGAAGATGAAGTGCGGGCTGGCGAGCAACGCTTCGAGTGCCGTGCGGATGCCGACTTCAAAACCGCCCATCTTTGCGCCGGTATCGTAGAACGTCATCAGCGACTTCACGTCGCTGCCACTGAGCGGACGACGATAGGCCGACGCACCAAGACGGTTGACGATCTGCTCCGCGCACGGACGCGCTTCGGCTGGTGACGTGGGGCGGCAACTGAAGATGCGCTTGCGGCTCGTCGTCTCGGAGACGCCGGTGGGATTGAACGGGCCCGTGACGCTGAAGTGCTGCAGGTGCGCGCCGATCGTGATGCCCGACTGCGAGCCGATCTGCGTGTCGGCGATGCTGTGTCCGATGGGCGCGATGTTGTCGTTGACGGGTCCTTCGAAGGTGCGCACAAACGCCGCCGCGATCCGATGCGCACCGGCGCGCACCTGAATCGGCTTGGTACGCATCTCCATGCCGTTCGGATCGGCCTGCGACATACCGCGATCGATCTCGAGCAGGGCAACGCGCTGACCATCCACCGACAGTTCCACCTTCTCGTCGAACGGCGCCGTGGAGCCATACAACTGTCCGGTGGGAATCGCGTGCAGCGACACGGCAAACACGTACTCACCGTCGGCCGGGAAGTTGTGCATGGCCGCTTCACCGCCGCGCGTGCCTTGCGGCGCGCCCTTGGCAGTTTCGGTTTGTGAGGCGAGACGCGCGAGCTTGTACGTGGTGGTGCTCGTGCTGGCCGTCGGATCGCCAACGGCAAGACGACTGATGGCACTCGCGGCGTCCATGTAGGCATCGAGCAGCGTGGCCGACGGAATCTGCGAATCGGCGATGTTGTCGAAGTTCGCACTCTTGGTATCGAGTGGCAGCCACGAACCGGCGCTCACTTCGATGGCCAGCAGATCGCGGACGGAACGCTCGTATTCAGCGCGATTGAGGCGCTGAAACGTGCGACTGCCAGGATTCGGGTTGGCGGCAGCCTTCGTGTCGATCAACCGCTCCATCGTTTCCACGAGCTGCTGCAGGGTGTCACCACCCGGACGTTTGCGACCGGCGGGCGGCATCATCCCTGCGCGCAGCTTGATGATCATCTTCTCGGCGGTCTCGGCCGAGATTGCCGCATTGGCCACGTCGAACTTCGCCAGGGAGAGGTTGCCGAGTTTGCGGTTCTCGCTGTGACACGACTCGGCGCACGTGGCCTGCACCACTTCGGTGAGTCCATCGAGCGGAATCGGACGCGCGCGCGTGCCGACCGGGTGTACGCCAAACACGCGCGCCTTGGCGCCGGTGGACGCGGCACTGCTTGGCGCGGCGATGATACGATCGGGTGTGCGTCGGGCCGGACCATCGTAGGCCGCGGATCCGGCGACAATGACCAACACTCCAGCTACAGCGACTACAAGAGCCTTCATACCCGGGGCCTCAAGGTCTACGCGGCAAGCAGGTGGGAACCCACACGTGTAAGGTGGGGGACCCGGTGGGAGGTGGCAAGTCTATCGTTCCCAACGGTTTGACTGGCCGCTGAGTAATTACACTTGCCGAGGGAGCAACGGTCAGTCAATGTCTGCGCGACCACTGCTCAGGATGTTTACGCAGGTCCTACCGAAAACGTGGAGGAAGGCGACGTGCGAGTACGCGACGTGCCGTTTCGCTGGATGGCAACCGCTGCGGTGGCCATTTCGACATTGAGTGCTCCGGCCGCCGCGCAGGCCGCCCGTCACATAAATCCCGTCATCGACCTGTTGACGAAGAAGCAGTCGATCTTCGGACTGTATGCACCATCCAATCGGCGCGGCGGTCGCGGGGCACCGCCCTTGCCGGCGGATTCGGTGAAGTCGCAGGCAACCTTGGCGATGGACGCGGTCGCCCACACGAAGACGGACTACATCTTCGATGGCTCGATGGAAGGCAACTTTGATGCCGGTTACGCCACCTTCAGCGAGTTCGCCAAGGGCATGGCGACCGCAGGCGGGATGAAGAACGGCCGGAAAACGCACCCGTTATACGTGAAGACGCCCGAGATCGCCGCCGATACGCTCAAGGCGGCGGAGCATATCGCCCGGCAGCTCAACCTTGGGGTGAGCGGCATTGTGTTCGTGGGCGTGGAGAGCGCGCGCGAAGTGCAGCAGGGGCTGGCGATGATGCGTTTCAGGTCGCAGGGCGGCATTCGTCCCGACGATGTCGGCGCGGCGCCCGCATTCTGGGGGATGAGCGAGAAGGAGTACAAGGCGAAGGCCGACGTCTGGCCACTCAACCCGAAGGGTGAACTGGTCAACTGGACGATCGTGGAGACGAAGGAAGGACTGGCCAACATCCGCGAGATCGCTGCGGTGAAAGGGATCGGCACGCTGCTTCCGGGAGCGGGTTCTCTTCGCCAGGTCTTTTCGACAACGGACGCGAACGGGCAACGTGTGGTCGACGAGAAGGCGTGGGAAGCCGCCATCCAGTCGGTCCTTGCCGCCTGCAAGGAGTTCAGCGTCCCGTGCGGGTATCCGGCAACGGCCACCGACATCGAGATGCGCATGACGCAGGGATTCAGCGTCTTCGTGATCGGTTGGGGCGAGCCCGGCTTCAAGGCGATCGATGTTGGTATGAAGGCGGCGCGCCGCTAGTTCCGTTCAAGCGCAATGCGTCACCGGTAGTACCGTTGGTCACGCGCGGCGCATTGGAGTCACGCGGTGTGCCCCGAGCGGCGACAACATCGCCGAGGGCGTCCTTGAGGAGCTCAGCCCACAGAAGCGAATACCCCCAACTCCAGCATGGTTGGAGTTGGGGGTTGCGCGTCTACGGAAACCTGCGATCAGGGATTCCGGTCGATACACCCATTGAACTTCGGGTTGTTCCGCTCGGCGGCGGGGATCACGAAGTTCACATCGGTGCCGTAGTTGCCGGCGAACGGTGCGCGAAGTGCGCCTGTTGGGAACACGGTCTCCGCAGTCCGGCCGTACTGGCGGATGAGGCGGCGCAGGTCGCCGAGCCGGTGACCGGTGAGCCAGAGCCACATGGCGCGCTCTTCGAAAAAGAGATCAACCGCTTCCGGCTGGGTGGCGGGAACGGACCCGGTCAGCGCTGTCATCGTGGTGGGCACGCCGGTGATCGGCGGCACCCCCAGCGTCGCAAAGGCCACCCGCAGAGCGTTGAGGCCATCGTACACCGCCTGACGATCAGTTTGGGTGTTGCCCCGGAGCCGCGCTTCGAGCTCGATCAGCCGCGCCTCGACGCCATCCGCCAGGTTTGCCGCTCCCGCTCGACCGTACTTGAGCTGGTCGGGGAGGTTGGTGTGCACAGCGGCGAAGCCAATGCGGTTTGTCGCCCGCCACGGAGCCCTTGGATCGACAGGAGTGCGCAGGAACTGCACCCGCGCCTCGGCCGGGACGTACATGGAGTAGCGCGGCGCTGTGACCGACAGCGCGTTCCAGACGCCGTTCTCCTGACGACCGGTGGCTTGCGAGTGGAACGTCTGGTACCGATAGGTTGTCACCACCCCCTGCACCGCCGTGGCGGCATCGGCAAATCGACCGAGATTGAGGAGCGCGCGGGCGCGTCCGATCTGCGTCATGGGACGCACACGCGCATCCGTGCCGGCCAAGGTGAGTGCCGAGTCGAAGCTGGCAACGGAACGCTCCAGCATCTGCACGGTCGTCAACGGCTCACCGGGCGTGTCCTCAGTCGAGAACGGCACGCCCGCGCAGAAAATCTCGGCGAAGAACGTCTCGGAGAAGCCCCGCATAGCGTACAATTCGGCGATGTTGACCGGAACGTTGGGCGCGAACTCCCGGAGTGCCGGAATGGCGCGCGTGGCACCTGCCCGGGCCCGATGGAGATTGCGGTAAGCGTTCTCTACGGCAGCCAGTTGCTCGTTGGTACGGCGATGGTTCGGAAAGAGCCGATCGTCGAACGTGTCGGTCGAGTAGATCTCGTCGGCCATGTTGCCGGACATGACGATCAGGCCGTCCTGTGTGCCGGAAAAGGCGATCGTGAAGTCCTGCAACACGCCCAGGCGCACCGGGTTGACCCCGGCCGGGCTGTTGAAGTCGGCGACGTTGAGCACGTCGGGATCGGTGATGTCGAGCGCAGAGCTTGGATTGCACGCATTGAGGGTAACGGCTGCTGCAACCACGGGCAGCCAGCCCCACTGCGTCTTCCTGCGAAAGGAGAGAATTGGCATCGGGTGGGTATCAGTAGTTGAAGTTCATGCGCAGCGTCCACGAACGCATCGGCGGCGTGGCGAAGAACTCCTCGTTCCCGCGGTTGTCCGTGTTGCTCTGAGTGGACTCGGGGTCGACGCCGGTGAACGGCGTCCAGACGGCCAGATTGCGGCCGGTCATGACGACATTCCAACGCTGCGCCTTGACGGCGCGAGCCCACGACTGCGGCAGTTGGTACGACACGGCCAATTCACGCAAGCGGGTGAAGGAGCCGTCTTCGTACATGCCGGTGAACACACCTGCGTTGGCGGCAATGGCGGCGGCCTGCATTTCCAGCGGCGCGGTCGGATCCATGCGTCCGCGACACGAGTTGCCGCCCTGACACTGATGACGGAGCGTGTTGTTGAACTTCAGCATGCCCCACCGGCGATCGATCTGCGTCGTAATCCGCAGCTTGCGATCGAGGAGTTCGATCGTCGGCGAGATCACAAACTCCCGCGTCGGGAACGACGGACCGACATACTGCGCGCTGTCCTTCAGTGTCACCTCCCCGACCGCCAGGAGCCCGTCGTTATTGGCGTCGTTGAAGCTGTACGGACGTCCCCACATGCCATAAAGCGGAAAACCGGGAGACTGACGCATCGTGACCCGCGCGCCAGCACCGGTGAGCAGCGGCTTGACGCCCTCGCCGAGCGTGAGCAGTTCGTTGCGATTCGTGGTGCCGTTGATGAGCACTTCAGCGTAAAAACTCTTGCGGTCGACGAGTTTCTGCGTGTACTCAAGCTCGAAACCCGAGTTGCGCACATTCCCGATGTTCTCGAAGCGGGACGCAATGCCCGCGTACGATGGCGCGAGGTCGCGCGACACGAGCGCGTCCTGAGTTTCCTTGCGGTAGTAAGTCACCACGAGGTTCGTTCTGCCGTTGAACAGCGTCGCATCGAACCCGCTCTCCACCTCGGCGCCGAACTCGGGCTTCAGGGCGCTGTTGCCGAGCGAGCTCAGCGTCACGGAGGGGGCGTCCACGCCGCCCGCCAGCGTGGCCGGAAACGGCGTGAAGAAGCGCAGCGCGTCGGTCGCGCCCGGCAGCTGACCCGAAGCGCCGTACGTCGCCCGCAGGCGCAGCGACTGCAACCAGTCGGCCTTGGGCAGAAAGCTTTCCTCGGACACCAACCACGAAGCACCGAGCTTCGGATAGTAGATCGAACGGGCCTGTGAGCCGAAAGCACTGGCGGCATCGCGCCGGACCGCCGCCGTCACAAACAACCGATCGCGGAAGGAGAGCTGTTCCTCGATGTAGTACCCGAGTGTCCGGTTGAAGTCGAACGACTGCGTACCGTTGCGGATGGCTCCGGCACTGGTTGTGGTCGCGCCCGGGGGGAGATTCTCGCCGGCGGCTATGGTCTGCTCGAAGTCGCTGCGAATGAACTGCATACCTACCGACGTTTTGGTGCCGAGCCAGTCGGATAGCCGCTTCGTGACGGTTCCGCCCACATCCACGGTGCCTTGCGCGATCGACGTACGAGCAGTCGTGACCTGTCCGTTGCGGGCAGGGAACTGGAAGATCCCCTCATCAAAGCGATTGATGCCGATATCGTCCCGCAACTGGTAATCGTATCCGACGGTGGCGCGGAGGTTCAGCCACTCGGTCGGATCCCAGCGACCGGTCGCCGAATTGATGAAGCGGTTCAGCTCCTGAGTCGTGACGCGCGAGAAGATATCGCCGAAGGGAAAACTCGTGTTGCCTCGCAGCGGCACCGCGCGCGAGTCTCGGCGGCTGAGATCCCACGCGCCGCCGATCGCCGCGACCATGAGACCGTTCGCATTGTCGTTGTTCAGGACCCGTCGGACCCTGCTGTTGACATAGCCGCTCGACAGCTGGAGGGTGGCTTTAGGCGCGACCTGAGCGTTGAGATTCAGTCGCAAATTATTGCGCCCAATGCCCTGCGGCCGGATCTGCCCCTGCGGAATCTCGTCGACGCCTCGCTCGAGTTTCAAGCGAGCAATATCCAGCGCTGGCATCTTGTAGACGCCGTCTTCCCGTTCGACCTCACCTGACACGAAATACTGCACCTTGTCAGAGCCGCCCGACACTTGCGCCCCGTACTGGCCGCGCTGTCCGAGATCGATCGGCGAGAGCGAGTCGATGTTGAGGATGTTGCCACTGGTCACGCTGTCCACGGTGCAGGTGCCGGCCACGCGGAACGTCAGGTCGCAGCGTTGCGTCGCACCACTCGCCGTGTTGCGCCCCCACGCATTGTACAGCAGGGGATAGCTCCCCTTGCGTGGATCCTGCGACATGCCGCGCTCACTATAGAAGTTCCAGGCGGTGCGTCCGGATTTACCGCGCTTGGTCGTGATGTTGATGACGCCGGCTGCGGCCTCGGTGCCGTAGAGGGTGGCGGCGGAGGGACCTTTCACGATCTCGATGCTTTCGATCTCTTCGGGATTGATATCGTCGAGGCGCGAAGGGGTCTGACCACCAGTGGCGATCGCCGAGCTGCCACTGTTGGCGGCCACACGCACTCCGTCGATGATCACGACCGGCTCGTTGGACAGCGAGATCGACGACTGACCACGGATACGGATGCGCGAGCCGACTCCCGGTTCGCCGCTGGCTATCACGTTCACGCCCGCAGCGCGACCGGCGAGCACCTGGCTCAGATTCGAGACGGGAAGTTCCGCGATTTTTTCCGACACGTTGATCGTGGCCGTGGCGTTGGCCAGTTCGACCTTGCGTTGCTGCCCAGTCACGGTGGTGACGACGGCGGCCAGCGAGAAGGCCGCCTGCGTCAGCGCCACGTCCTGCACGGCCGCCCCCGCCGCCAACGCGACCTTTCGAGGTTCGTAGCCAATTCGGCTGACCTCGAGGGAGACGGGGCCTGTCGTCGTGAGCCGCAGCGTATACCTGCCGTTCTCCGCAGTCAGGGTTGCGTTTTGAGTCCCGGCGACGAGCACGCGCGCCTGCTGAACGGGCTGACCGGTGGCCGCGTCCGTCACCCGTCCGGAGACACTGCCACCGCCCTGCGCACGCGCGGGCTGTGCGAAGATCGCCGCAGCGGCCATCAAAGCCGCGACCGTCCGCGCCAACCCGGAACGCCCGCGGGTCATGCGCGACCGAAGGCGATGGGATGGCGGCGCACTCGAAAGCTCGCTCCGCAGGAACGCAATAACACCAGTTCGTTGCATGTCGTGAAACTCCGTTGTACAGGATCACCCACCGACCACCGGACGTGTGGCCGGACATGACGTCAGCGCACACGCAGTCGTCGACGACCGAAGGTCGTCGACGACGAACGCGCCGCTGGGCCATTCTCGTGCAGGAGCGACCGTACGGTCAGCCCCGAAATAGCGGGAGCAGAGTGCGCAGCGGTTGAAACGCGCGCGACTCGGAGGTGGGAAACGTCAGCACAGCAACAGCGGACCTTGTGACGTGCAATCGGGACAGTGCAGGTTTGATCTGACTGGACACCAACAAACGATCGCGCCGCGCCGTCACATGACGCCTTCCGCAACCGTCATTCTGGCCGCCGAACGGGATCGTACGACGTACGGCAGAGGCTGTCAACAACATCTGCGGCTGCCGGACGCTGTAGCCGGGGTCCGCCTGCGCCGGACAGGGATACGTCGCTGAGAGGCGAGCAACGCATAGCGGGTGGCTACATGTTCACTTTCCTGTTCGTCGCCGTACCTTTCGACATGCCCTTCGGTCTCACCAAGGCTCGTGCATGTTTGCTCCTGCGTGCGATGGCGTTACTGCCGCTCGTGGTGCTGCAGCTCGGCGCGCAGTCCACCGGGAAGAGTGTTGTGCGCGGCGTCGTGGTCACTGACGCCGGAGCCGCACTTGCCGGGGCCCAACTGCGCTTGTTCCTGGGCTCCGTTCCCCTGGCGCTTGCCGAATCCGACGAGCTGGGTGCCTTTACGTTCTCCGGACTGACCGCAAGCCCCGCATGGCTTCTGGTCCGCCGCCTCGGCTTTCGGCCCGAGTCGCTGCAGCTCACCATTCGCGAAGAAGATCCGCTGACGCTGAGCGTCCGACTTACGCGCCTGGCCACGGAGATCGCAGCCGTGAAGATCCTCGGGCGACGCGACATCACGGGCCCCATGGCTGGGTTTTACATGCGCCAGCACACCGGCAGCGGTCGGTTTTTTGCCTATACGGACATCGTCCGTCGCAATCCAGCCAGTATGACCGACCTGCTGCGCAACGTCCCTGGCATTCGAATCCAGGGTCCCGGCCCGCAGAACACCGTGCGTATCCGGGGCAGCCGCTGCGCGCCACTGGTGCTGCTGGACGGGCAGGCCCTGATGGCCGGCGAGGTGGATCTCGACGCCTGGGACCCCCGCACCTTCGATGGAATCGAGATCTACAGCGGGCCTGCCTCCGTTCCCGTCGAGTTCCAGCGCAACCAGCGCATGAGCAGCTCGTGCGGCACCGTTGTGCTGTGGTCGCGGAGGGGGGAGCCACGCGCTCCGCGCCGGAAAAAAGGAGAGCTGTCGCCGGCCGCCCGGATCGCAGTGCTGCTGGACGAGGGACAGACTTTTCTTCCGGGTGAAGTCGAGCGTTCGGCCGCCATCGACTCGGCGCACTTCGTCCGGCCAATCTACCCCGATTCCCTCTACGACGCGGCGATCGGCGGGCGGGTGGTGGCCGAAATCGTGGTCACCGCCGCGGGTGTTGCGCTCATGGACACCTTCAGCGCCGTCACCGCCACGCACCGCAGTTTCGTCGAGCCGGTGCGACGGGTCCTGACGGAACTGCGCTTCATTCCAGCGATCCGGCGCGGCACCCCTGCGCAACAGGTGCTGCAGCTTCCCTTCGAGTTCGTTCCCGACTCCACCGCTCGCCGACGTCGTTAGGCAATTCACCCGCCGATAGGTCGTCGCCATCACGCCCGGGATCCGGTCCGCGGTGGTTCGGCACGCATCATCCCCGTTACGAAACTTCGCCCCGCCAAATGGGGGCCGCATCCCGCCACACGCGTCTCACTCCCGGAGTCCCTGCATGCAACGGCGTTTCGCCGCGCTCCTGAGCCTCGCTGCCCTCTCCGCCGCACTCCGGTCGGCCGCGGCGCAGCCCGCGCAACCCATCATCGGTCTGATCACGAAGACGGAAACGAATCCGTTTTTCGTGAAGATGAAGGAAGGTGCGCAGGCGGCGGCGGCGGCGCGTGGCGCGAAGTTGCTGTCAGGGGCGGGGAAGAACGACGGTGACAACGCGGGCCAGGTGACGGCAATGGAGAACATGATCGGCGCCGGCGCGCAGGTCATTCTGATTACGGTCAGTGATTCGAAGGCCATCGTACCGGCGATCCGTCGTGCGCGCGCCAGGGGTGTGCTCGTCATCGCGCTCGACAGCCCCACCGATCCGGTCTCCGCCACCGACGCGCTCTTCGCCACCGACAACTACAAGGCCGGTCAGCTGATCGGCCAGTACGCGCGACGGGCGCTGGGCACCGCCGCGGCGCAGATCGCGACGCTCGACCTGCTGCCCGGTCACCCCGTGGGTGCACAACGCCACAACGGATTTCTCTCGGGTTTCGGGCTCACCGCGCCGGCCGCGAACGTCAACACACTCGGCCAGCCCGCCGCAGTGGTGTGCATGGCCGACAGTTACGGCGATCAGGCCAAGGGGCAGACGGCGATGGAGAACTGTCTGCAGAAGAACCCTGGCATCAACGTCGTCTACACCATCAATGAGCCGACCGCTGCCGGCGCGTTCAAGGCGCTCAAGGCGGCCGGCAGGGAAAAGCGCGTGGTGCTCGTGTCGGTGGACGGCGGCTGTCAGGGCGTGCGCGATGTCGGTGCCGGTGCGATCGCGGCCACGGCGCAGCAGTATCCGCTCAAGATGGCAGCACTTGGCGTCGAGGCAGGTGTGGCCTTCGTGCAGACCGGCAAGAAGCCAACCGGATACACCGACACCGGCGTGGCGCTGATCGCGGCGAAGGCGGTGCCGGGCGTCGACAGCAAGGATGTAAAGACGGGGCTCGAACTCTGCTTCGGTCGCAAGTGACACGATGCCGATGGCGGCGTGGCGCATGACGCGACCATCGTTCGGCGCCATTGGTCCACTGCTCGCACTGCTCGGCGCGTGCCTGTTTTTCGCCACGCAAAGCGATCGGTTCTTCACCGGTGACAACTTCGCGCTGGTGCTGCAGCAGGTCATGGTGGTGGGCGTGATCGCTATCGGGCAGACGCTGGTCGTGCTCACGGCGGGCGTGGACCTGTCGTGCGGCATGGTCATGGCGCTTGGCGGCATCGTCATGACCACGCTCGCTTCTGCGTCGGGCGTGCCGGTGCCCGTCGCGATTGCGTGTGGTATTGGCGTGACGGCTCTCTTCGGCGCAATCAACGGATGGCTCGTGACGGCGATCAAGCTGCCGCCCTTCATCGTGACGCTGGGCACGCTCAACATCGCCTTTGCCATCACGCAGCTGTATTCGGATGCGCAAACCGTCACCGAGATCCCCGAGTCGATGACGGCGCTGGGGCGCACGTTCGATATCGGTGGCACATCGGTCGTGTATGGCGTGGTGCTGATGCTGCTGTTGTACGGCGTCGCTCGCTTCGTGCTGCGCGAAACAGCAGCCGGACGCCACGTGTACGCGGTCGGCAACAACCCCGAGGCCACGCGACTGACCGGCATTCCGACACAGCGCGTGCTGCTTGGCGTGTATGTCACCGCCGGCGTGTGCTATGGCCTCGCGGCCCTGCTCTCGGTTGCCCGCACCGGCGTCGGTGATCCGAACGCCGGACAGACCGAGAATCTCGACGCGATCACGGCTGTGGTACTCGGCGGCACGTCGCTCTTTGGTGGACGCGGCAGCGTGCTTGGATCGTTGGTGGGTGCGCTGATCGTTGGCGTGTTTCGCAACGGCCTCACACTGATGGGCGTGTCTTCGGTTTATCAGATCCTCATCACCGGCGTGCTGGTGATTCTCGCGGTGACGGCCGACCAGCTGTCGCGTCGCGGCCAAGGGGGGCGATGATGGCGGAGGCCACAACACCTTCGACCTCGGGCGTGAATGCAGACTCGCCAACGCTCGTCGTGCAGGCGACCGGACTGGTGAAACGATACGGTCATGTGACCGCGCTCGACGGCATGGACTTCGAGTTGCGCGACCGGGAGATTCTCGCCGTCATCGGCGACAACGGCGCGGGCAAATCGTCGCTCATCAGGGCGCTGTCCGGCGCGCTGATTCCTGACAGCGGCGAGATCTGTCTCGACGGTAAACGCGTGCACTTCCGCAGTCCGATCGACGCGCGCCGCGCCGGTATCGAGACGGTGTATCAGGAGCTCGCGGTCGCGCCCGCGATGACGATCGCGGAGAATCTCTTTCTCGGTCGAGAAGTGCGTCGCGCAGGCGTGCTTGGCTCGGTGCTGCGCATGCTCGACAAGAAGCGCATGCTGCGCGAAAGCGCCGAGTATCTGGCGGAGCTCCGGATCGGCATTGGCTCGATGACGCAGGCCGTCGAAACGCTCTCCGGAGGACAGCGCCAGGGCGTCGCGGTGGCGCGCAGCGCAGCGTTCGCCCGTCACGTGGTGATCATGGACGAGCCGACGGCGGCGCTGGGCGTAAAGGAAGGAACGCAGGTGCTCGAACTGATCCGTCGCGTGCGCGATCGAGGCTTGGCGGTCGTGCTCATTTCGCACAACATGCCGCATGTGTTCGAGATCGCCGACCGCATTCATGTCG
>CAYWCJ010000012.1:0-28115 GCA_964456595.1 uncultured Gemmatimonas sp.
CGCCGCCGGCACCACGAACATCGTCGCCACCAGCGAAGGGCAGAGCGGACAAGCAGCACTTACCGTCACCGCAGTGCCGGTGGCCACGGTAAGCGTGTCGCTCGCGTCGTCGTCGCTGGTCGTTGGCGGAACGACGCAGGGCACGGCCGTCACGCGTGACGCGGCGAACAACGTGCTCACGGGTCGCGCAATCGCGTGGTCGAGCACCAACAGCGTCGTCGCGACGGTCAACGGCAGTGGCGTCGTCACCGCGCTTGCTGCCGGCACGACGAACATCGTCGCCACCAGCGAAGGGCAGAGCGGGCAGGCGCCGCTCACGGTCACGGCGCTGCCGGTGCAGTCGGTGATGGTGACACTCAGTCAGGCGTTCCTCCTTCCCGCCGCGACCGCGCAGGCCAGCGCCGTCACGCGCGACGTCAACAACAATGTCGTCACCGGTCGCACGATCGTCTGGTCGACCAGCAATCCGACGGTCGCAACTGTTGACCCGAACAGCGGAGTGGTCACCGCGATTGGCGCCGGCTTTGCCAACATCATCGCCACCAGCGAAGGGAAATCCGGCAATGCCACACTCGTCGTCCGGGTACCGGTCGCCACCGTCGCGGTCACGCTCGGCGCCAATAGCATATCGATCGCCGCCACCACGCCGGCGACGGCCGTGGCCCGCGATGCGAACGGCAATGTCCTCGTCGGACGGACGATTGTCTGGTCGAGTTCCGACACTAACATTGCCGTCGTCAGTTCAACCACCGGCGTCGTGACTGGTGTCGCGCTTGGTAGCGTGACGATCACCGCCACGAGCGAAGGGAGAACCGGAACCGCGCAGCTGTCGGTGGTTCCATGAGCTGGACACGCCCGGTAGCGCCGTCAGGCAGGCAGCGCGCCCGACTGCACGCGCGCGTGCTGATGCTCCTCGTGCTCGCCCATGGTGCGTGCACGGACACCGCTGTCGATCCGATCACGGTCGCGTCGGTGGAACTCACACCACCCGCAATCACGGTTCGCGCGGGGAATTCGGTCACGCTGGCTGCTCGTCCGCTCGATGCGGCAGGCAACGCGGTCGATGTGCGCACGATCCTCTGGTCGAGCAGCAATGCGGCCTTGGCCACGGTATCGTCGAGCGGCGTCGTCACGGCCCTGGCGCCCGGCGACGTTCGCATCGCCGCGAGTGTACTGGGCAAGAGCGCGACGGCAAGAGTGACTGTCACGGCGCGCGTGGTGGCGTCGGTAATCGTCTCGCCAGCCACCGTGTCGGTTCGCGTTGGTACGGCACTCCCGTTGCAGGCGCTCACGCTCGATGCCGACGGCGGCGCGCTGACCGGGCGCGCCATCGTCTGGACGAGCAGCAATACGAGCGTCGCGACGGTAAGCGCCCAAGGCGTCGTCACCGGTATCGCGGCTGGCGCCGCCACGGTGACCGCCACCAGCGACGGGCGTTCGGGTCAGTCTGCGGTGACGGTCACCGTCCCGCCCGTGCAAACCGTCACCGTCACGCCAGCGGTCGATACGCTCGCGTTAGGTGCGACTCGCAGCAAGAGCGCCGTGCTTCGCGACGCCGCCGGCGCCCTGCTCACTGATCGCACGGTGGCCTGGACGTCGAGCAACGTCACCATCGCCACCGTTTCGTCGACCGGTGTCGTGACCGCACGTGCGCCCGGTACCGCGAGTATCGTCGCCACCAGCGAGGGTCGAGTCGGCGCCGCCATCGTCGTTGTCCTCGCGCGGCTCGCCGATGCCGTGACGCTGACACCAACTACTGCCACGCTCGTCGTCGGCGCCACGCAGCAGATCGCCGCGCAAGTCACCGATCCATTGGGCACCCTCCTCGTGGGCCGCCCGATCGTGTACCGCAGCGACGCGGCAACGGTGGCGTCGGTCGATGCGAATGGATTGGTGACGGCGCTGACACCGGGCGTCGCGCGCATCACTGTCATCAGCGAAGGGAAGAGCGCGGTCGCGACGATCACGGTGATCGCCGAGCCGGTGGCCACACTCGCCGTCTCACCGACGACGGCGTCACTGCTGATTGGCGCGACGCAGCAACTGTCGGTCACCGCACGTTCGGCGGCGGGCGCGCTCATCTCCGGTCGACCAATCGCGTGGACGAGTGGCTCGTCGGGCGTCGCGTCGGTGTCGCCTGCGGGTCTGGTGACGGCGATCGCGCCTGGCATAGTGGTGGTGCTGGCCGTGGTGGAGGGCGTGACGGCGATATCCACGATCACCGTGCGTGCATCGACCGTGGCAACGGTCTCGGTGACCCCGGTCATCGCGTCCATCGGCATTGGCACGTCGCAGCAACTCACGGCATCGGCGCGCGATGCGTTGGGCGCCACACTCGCAGGACGACCGGTCGTCTGGTCGTCCGCTGACGAAACAATCGCGTTCGTCTCGAGCAGCGGCCTGGTGGTGGGCTTCCGGCTCGGCACGGTTCGCATCAATGCTACAGTGGAGGGAGTCAGTGGATCGACGACAGTTACGGTTCGCTAACGTCGGCCTGCGACGCGCGTTGGGGACGCTCGCGGCCGCATTGTCGCTCGCGATACCGGCACAGGCGCAGACGTTGTCGCCCAAGCGCGCGATGACAACCGGTGCGGCCCCGGGGTGCGAGATCGCGTCGGCATCGCCGGGCGCGGTGGCGCGACGCGACAACGTGGAAGCGCGTCGCCTCGCCGCGGCAGGACAGGAGTCGGCGTTGATCGGTGACCAGACGGCCGCCCGTGATGCATTCGCGCGCGCGGCGGTGCTCAATCCGGGCGACGAGCGCGTGGCGTACGACCTCGCACGCGCCCACGAGGAGTTGGCCGACACGACGAAGGCGGTGAGTGAGTTCTGTCGCTATCTGACGTTGTCGCCGGCCGGGAGAGAAGCCACCGATGTACGCGATCGTCTGCTGCGCCTCGTGCCCAGACAAGCGGTGCAACGCGCCGCGGACGTGCAGGTGGCGTTTCGCTTGGGACTCGCGCTGTTCGACGACGGTGGCTACGACGCATCGGCGCGCGCCTTCGATGACGTGGTGCGCAATGCACCAAGCGCGCCCGAGGGCGTCTACAATCGTGGCCTCGCGCGTGCAGCGTCGGGTCGTCGCGCAGATGCCATTCGTGATCTCGAGCTTTTTCGCGCGGCCGCGGCATCGGTGGATGATCGCGTGGCGGTCGGTCGTGCGATCGAGACATTGCGTCGACCGGTGTACAGTCGCGGCAAGGCGTTTACGCTGGGGATCGTGCCGAGCTTCGGGCAGTTCTACACGGGTCGTCCGGTGCGCGGCGCGCTCGTGCTGCTCGCGGTGGCCGGATCGACCGGCGCGGCATTCGTCGAGCGTACGACCGAAACACAAGTCGCCTACGTCGACCCGAACGGCGTGCCGGCGCCGTACACCCTCATCACGACCGAGCGTCCATATCTCACGGCGGGCGTGGCGGCAGCGGGCGGACTTTCACTGCTCGCGATGATCGAGTCGGTGGTGTTTGCCTACCGTTCACAGCGCGGCGCTTCGATCGTGGCGCGGCGTGGAGTCGCGCTGACCGGTGGTGCAGCGTCGGCGCTTGACCCGGCGCTCGCGATCTCGCCGACGGTCGATCGCTTCGGTCGCAAAGGGGTGCGGCTGTCCGCGCGATTCTGATCGCTACGTCGCTTTTGGCGGCGCGCTGGCAGGTTTGCGTGGTGTCTCCACGGGCGCGCTCACGGGCGCATCATCATCGTTGCGCGAGATGGCGCCCCAGTCGCGTTTGGTGGCGCCTTTCTTCGCACCGCCACGAGGCTTGGTCTTTTCGACCACACGCGTCTTCGATCGCGAACGCCCCGTGCCGCCTTTGCCACCTTTCATCGCGCGCTCCGCTGATCCGAACTGGTGCGTGGTGGACGGGATGCGATCGCAAGGACCACTCGCCGCAGGGCTCCGTTCGCGTGAAAGATCGGCAACTGCCACGGCATCGGCCAGTCGGCAACCAGGCGCCGGAATTCCTGCGCTCGCATTCAGCGCGCATATTGGGCGCGACATCGCGTCGTCTCCCCGAACCGTCGAGCACAGCATGCCCCGTCTTCGCACCGTCGCGCTCCATGCCCTCGCCGCGCTCACCGTTGCGCTGGTGACGCGACCGATCCGTGCGCAGGCAACATCGCGAGCGCCAAACGTACTCGCCCTCGTCGGCGGCACACTGATTGACGGCAACGGCGCGCAACCGATCGCCAACAGCGTGGTGCTGGTGATCGGAGGACGCATCGCTGCCGTCGGGCGCATTGGACAGCTCGCGGTGCCGGCCGGCGCGAAGGTCATCAGCACCGTTGGCATGACCGTGATGCCAGGACTCTTCGAAATGCACGCGCATCTGATGTTGGTTGGACATGGCAACTACGCCCACTGGGACAGCGTCTACCCCGCGCGGCTCGAAGCCGACGTGATTCCGGTGGCAGCCAGACAATCGCTCATGTACGGTGTCACCAGCGTACGCGACCTGGGCGGGCCACTCGAGGAACTCATGAACGTGAAGCGTCGCATCGACGCGGGTGAGCTGACCGGTGCGACGATCTACACGTCGGGACCGTTCCTGCAGCACGCGCCGTATCCGGGCACGGAGAAGTTTCGCTGGGGCGTGAATGGTGTCGCCGATGCGCGCGCAAAGGTCAAGCGACTCGCGGACGCGGGCGTGTGCTGCATCAAACTCATCGATCAGGACGAGATGACGATGGACGAAGTGCTGGCGATCGTGGACGAGGCCCACAAGCGCAAACTGCCGGTGGTCGCGCATGGACATCGCCCGGAGGAGATCCGTCGCGGCCTGATTGCTGGCGTCGACGACTTCGAGCACACCGGACTCGCCACGGCGCCCGAGTATCCGCCCGACATCATTACGGCATTGCGCGCCCGCGCCGCACTCGGCAATCGTCCGCCACTCTACTGGACGCCCACGATCGATGTGCTCACCAACTACGGCGCACGACGCGACCACTCGTCGTACACGAATGCATCGCGCTGGTACACGGGTCTGAGCGCCGACATCGTCACCGATATCAAGCAGTCGCTGTCACGCCTCGATACGCTCGCGTACTATCGCTTCGTACCCAATCGCCGTTCCACGCTGGCCACCAAGTTCAACCAGCTGCGCGAGAGCGGCGTACGACTGCTCATCGGCACGGACGCTGGCGTACCCGCCAACTTTCATGGCTACGCGACACCCGAAGAGATGATCACCTGGGTGACCACCTACGGCATGGACCCCATGGAAACGATTCGCTCCGCGACGTACTGGCCCGCGCTCTCACTCGGCGTCCTCGACAAGGTCGGGACGGTCGATCCGGGCAAGCTCGCGGATATCATCGCCGTGCGCGGCAATCCGCTCACCGACATCACCGCGATGCGTCGCGTGGAAGTGGTGGTCAAAAACGGCGCGCGCGTTCGCTGAACGCACGCGCGCGTTCCGTGTCGCTATCTCCGCAGGCGTTTCAACTCGGCCTCGGACACCATGAACCCAAAGCCCGGCCAGCCGCCGGATTTCACCGCCCGCTCGAACGCGGCGATCGCCTTCGCAGTGTCGCCGCGCGCAAGATACCAGTTGCCGAGTCCATAGTTCAGCGTGGCCACTTGCACGTCGGCGGTGTCGGCCGAGGTGATCAACTGCGCTGGCGTGATCTCGCCGCGGTACAACCGGAGTCGCGATACGTACGCATAGCCCGGTGGAGTGGGCAACGTATCGGGGCGTCGGGCCAGCATCGCGTTGCCTTCCGCGATGCGACCCGCACGCGCCAGTGACATCCACAACCAGTCGGTGCTCCCCGCGAGTTCGCCACCGTCCGGCGGTCGGCGCTGTCCGCGCGCGAACATCGCCGCGGCGCCATTGAAGTCGCCTTCGAGATGCAGCAGCACGCCAAGGTGGTACAGCACGCCGTAGTTCGTGCTGTCGAGCTGCAGGCCGCGCGTGAGATCGGCCTTGGCCTTGGCAAATTCGCGCACCGACAGATAGCGGTGGCCGCGCCAGCGATAGAGCATCGCGTCGTTGGGGGCGACGGCGAGTCCGCGGGTGAACGTCTCGATCGCTTCGCGAAACTGTCGCGCCCCCGACTGCGCGACGCCGAGCGCGATGAACTTGCCCACGTTGCGCGGATCGGCATCGAGCGCCGCGCGCGCGCGGGCGATTGGTCCGGTATCCGCCTGCGAGCGATAGTCGACGCCGGCGGGCGAGCGATACTGCACCGACTGTGCGTGCAGGCCCATGGGCGCAAGCACCGAACTCGCGAACATCGCGAGCGCCGATGTCTTCTTCAAAGACACGCCAAGCAGTGCCATGACCACGACCTGCACCGCGCCACTGGGACCGGTACCCGACGTTCGTGCTAGCATCGTCATGCTCCGCGCATCAGCGCTTCAGGGGTTCGCCCAACTTGGACGTCTTGCGCACGTATTCGGCGGCATCCGAGTGGGTTGCAAACCAGATCGTTCCTGCCGGCTTCGACTTGATGTGCGCGATGAGCTTCGCGAGCGCCACGATGCGCGAGCGATGACCGGAGATGTGCGGATGCAACGTGAGGAGGAACATGCCGCGCTCCGCATACGCCGCGTCGAATTCGTCGATCCACACCTGTGCGATGTCGCGCGGATTCATGTAGCTCTGCCCGCGCGGATCGAAGAGCGGTGCGTCGTCGAGAATCCATTCGACGGGCAGTTCGACGATGCCGGTTGGCGCGCCGTTCTGCAGCAGCTCGTACGGCCGGTCGTCGGCCATCAATGAGCTCTCGTAGCGAAAGCCCATGTCGCGCAGGATGGAGAGCGTGTTGGGGCTGAAGTTCCAGCTCGGCGCGCGATAGCCAGTGGGCGTGGTGCCGGTGAGCTGCTTCAACTCGACGACGGCCTTGGCCAGCAGCGCACGCTCGACCGAGTCGGGGAGGGTTGCATTGAGCTCGTGAATCCATCCGTGCACCGCGAACTCGTGTCGTCCGCTGCGCTTGATCGTGTCCGCCATGTCCGGCGTGAGTGCGAGACTCACCGACGGAATGAAGAACGATGCCGGAATCGCGTTCGCATCGAGCAGGCGAACGATGCGGCCGAGTCCCTGTCGCGCGCCGTACTGCGCCTGCGAAAGCGAACCAGGCGTTGGTTCGCCAAAACGGAGCGCGACCGTTTCGTTGTCGACGTCGAACGACAACAGCACGGCGACGCGCGAACCGCCGGGCCACGAAGACGGCTGCAGGGAGCGCCCCGCCCGCACCGCGTTCACGACGGTGCGTACAGAATCCATCGTCCATCGCCATCCGGGCTTCGCCGTCGTGACGGGCACCGGTTGCGCCTGTGCCGCCAGCATCGTGGGCGCCAGCGCGAGCGCGCCGAGCAGACGATGCAGCATGCGACGCAGCATGCGATGCGCAGCTGCACTGGTCAGGCGGTGGGAGTGGCGATGCGTCGCATCATGGCTCATGTGTGCCTCGGGAGCGGTCAGGGAAGGAGCGTGTCACGTCGGGATCCGGCGCGGCTTCGATACCGGTGCCGACCCCGGCTCGCACGATCCGCACCGTCACCGACAATTGTCCAACGTGGCGCATGCCGTGCTCGGCACCATGAACGAGGCAGCCAATGACCGTCGATGGCAAGTTGGCCCGTCCGACACCACGCCACTCTCCGAGTGCGGACTGATCGATCGTGCGGAGCTCGTCCACTGCGGCATCGATACGCGTGCGCAGCGCGCGCAGCACCGTGGGAACATCGGCGATCGCGAGCCCGTCGCCTTCAGCGCGCAGCGCCGCAAGCTGCTGATCGGTGAGCGGCGTCGCGCGTGCGTACGCAAACAGTCGATCGATAACGCCGGTGATGTGGCGGACATGAAACGCCGCCGAGGCAATGCCGGCGGGTTTGGCGTTCCACTGGGACTCGGTCAGTGTCACCGTCATCTCGTCGACACTCTCGCCAATCTGCAACAGGATATGTGCGACGGGTTGCAGCAGTGCCGAAACGCCATCCACCGGTCCACGCTGCCACCATTCTGTCGCTGCGGCTCCGCTCACGTCGTCGCCTCGCTCATGCAAGTTGTCCATCACGTTGTCGATCGCTTGCGTGAGGCGCACCGGCACACGCACGTTGCACTCCGCTCCATCCAATCTCCCTCCGGCATCGGGCGAACGCAGCCCCGGGGCTCGATATGAATGAACGAGACCAGCAGATCCTGCACTACAACAATCTTGCGGACACGGTGCGCAAGCAAGGCGACAAGCAGGCGGCTGCCCAACTCTTCGGGCAGGGGTTGGAGCTCATGCGACAGTTCGGCGCGTCGCCACCGGTAGCGTCGGCGCTGCTTTCGAACTTCGGCATCCTGATGCTGTCGATGGGACGCCACGCCGACGCCATCGCCATGCAAACGCAGGCCCTCGCGATTGACATGGAGCATGGCGGGCCGGCTGATCGTGCCTTCTCGCACCACAACCTTGGCAACGCGCTCATCGAAAGCGGGGAGATCGCCGGCGGACTCGAGCAGCTGGAAGAGGCACGGAAGATTCGCGAGAGCATCGGCGACTTCACCGAGCTCGTCATCACCTACGAGATGATGGCGACCACGATGGTGGAGCACGACGCGTTCACACAGGCCCGCGCGTACGCGGAGCGCGGCATGCAGCTGCAGGAGCACCTCGGCTTCGTGCCGGCATTTCGCGGCATCCTCAGCGCGCTGTCACGCGTGGAGGCACACGACGGCAATTGGTCACGCGCCTGTGCGCTGCAAGTACGCATCGTGGAGTTCCTCGAGCAGATGCGGCAACAGCGACATGATCTGACTGCACTCGACATCTACGACTCGCGCTACAACAAGCACTACCAAGGCGCCATCGAGATGCTGCTCGACGCCGGCGAGTACGACGCGGCGCTGGCGCTCATTGATCGCACACGATTCCGCAGCGGTTGCGACGCGCTCGATGAGGTGCGGGTGTTTGGCTCGCCCTTCG
Source organism: uncultured Gemmatimonas sp. (assembly GCA_964456595.1). GTDB lineage: Bacteria > Gemmatimonadota > Gemmatimonadetes > Gemmatimonadales > Gemmatimonadaceae > Gemmatimonas. The sequence goes on from CAYWCJ010000012.1 coordinate 8,920, forward strand.
AGTCGGACGCGTTGATCGCGTCGCCAGCGCGTGCGCGCGAACTGGTCCTCGTCGAATGGATCTATCCCAAGTTCGACTGGTCGTTCTCGATGCAGGGGAATCTCGAGGGCTTGGAGCTGCGTCGTATCACGACGTCCACGACTGAAGGCGCGCCAGCCGGCGTGGAACTGGAGTCACAGTGGCGCGAGCACTTTGACACGACGCGTCGTCAGAGCCAGTGCGTGATCGATTCCTACGCCGATCGACTGGCGGATGTGGAACGCATTGCGTGGGTGCCGCACGGCGTGCAGTGGCACACGCCGTTTGCAGCGCTCACGCATCCCGTCACCGGCGCATATCTGCACCAGACGCATGAGCTGCTCATTCTCCCATCGTTGCGCTACGGGGCGATCACCGACACGCGCACGCGACAGACGAGCGGGCGCTATCTCGTGATCGGCGATCCGACCGACGATTTGCCGGGTGCGCGCGCCGAGGCAATGGCGGTAGCCGCAGCGCTGGATGTCTCACCGATCCTGGGCGCTGCGGTCACGCGTGACGCGGTGCGCGCACGTCTGAACGATGGGCACTACGACATCGTGCACTTCGCCGGACACGGCGCGTACAGCGCGTCGGGAATGCACGGGCTCGTGCTCGCCGACGGTTTCTTCACCGACGACGACCTGCATGCCACGGCCCTATCGGCGACGGTGGTCAATCTCGCCGCCTGCTGGGCGGGAATGACCGACTTCAGTGTCTGGAACGAACTCGGTGGATTCGTTCGCGCGCTCCTCATTGCCGGCGTCGGCAACGTGGTTGGCTCGAATTATCCACTGGGTGACACCACCGGGCGCATTTTCGGCGTGGCGTTCGCGCAGCGGTTGGCCGCCGACATAACGCGCCCATGCAGTGCGTTCCGTGAAGCGTTGTGTGCGCTGCCATCCTCCAGCGACCGGCATATGTGGGGCGGTCTCTACATCACCGGACAGCGCGACGCCGTCAGTGCGGGACCAGGTGATCGCGGCTGATGCTGGCGAGGGACGTCGCGCCGCACTGCCGCATCACCACCTCGAACTCGCGTTGCAGGATGGTAAGCACCGCTTCCACGCCTTCCTGTCCAAACGCGCCGAGTCCCCAGATGTAGGGGCGACCGATACCGATGGCCGTCGCGCCAAGGGCCATGGCCTTGAAGATGTCGGTCCCACGACGAAAGCCACCGTCGCAGATCACGGGAATCCGTCCGCGGGTGCCGAGCACCACTTCCGGAAGCGATGCGATGGTCGCACGTCCTGAATTCTCCGCACGTCCACCGTGATTGGAGACGAACAAGCCATCCACACCACGCTGCACCGCGATCGCGGCGTCTTCGCGCGTGACGATCCCCTTGAGCAGCACCTTCATCTTTGTGCTGTTGCGCAGCCGGTCCACGAATTCCCACGTTGGCGTCCCCACCTCGGGAATCGGTGGGCGCTTTTCATAGCCCACGAGGTTCGGCTTGCGTCGGTTGTCGCGATCATCCACGCGCCCGCTCACGCCGGGCAGCGGCGCCCCGCCAAGGTGACACTTGATGCAGTCGCGCGTATCGCGTCGCGCTTCGCGCACCATGGTTTCGCGATTGCTGCCACCGAGCAGGTCGACCGTGAAGACGATGGCGGGCGCGCCCGCCCGCTCCACGCGCTGCACCATCTGCCGCGTGATCGCCCAATCGGACTGATGGTAGAGTTGAAACCAGACCGGACCGCCGCGCGCCGCGATGGTGTCCTCGATGGAGCTGGTCGCGACGGTCGACAACACCTGCAAGTGATCTCGCGCCCTGGCCGCCCGTGCAACGGCAATCTCGCCTTCCGGATGGAAGGCTTTCTGACTGCCCACGGGATTGATCACAATGGGTGTCGGATAGCGCGTGCCGTACAGCGAGACGCTCGCGTCTACTTTGCTCACGTCGATCAGCCGACGCGGCCGCAACGCCCACTTGTCGAAGCCCGCGCGATTGGCGCGAATGGTACCGTCGTCGTCTGAGCCCGTGTTCAGGTATCCCCAGTGCGCCATCGGAATCGCACGTTGCGCGACGGGCTCGAAATCGAACACGTTCAGGGCATCTGCGGCCGAACCGATAAGCGCTTGCGACGGGCCTGTCTGCTGGCCGAGTTGGCGTGCAAACTCGAGCGTGTGATCGCCGCGACTGTTGTCGGTGCCCGCAATGTGTTCAAGGACCGACGCATCAACGCCCGCCGCAGCAAGCAGCGGGCTTGCGGCCAGAAACGCGAGGAACTGTCGACGGGAGGGCTCGTGATTTGGCATGCCGGGAAGTGGCACGCGCCAGAGTCCGTTGTCCAGTGCTTCGCGGGCCGAACGTCACCAACTCGTTGCGCGATCGACGACGAACGATCACCGGTGAGCGGGTCAATCGTCGGGAACGGGGACGAGACTGATGAGCGGGCAACAGACGACTCCCGCAGCCATGAGGTGCCGTGCCGGCGACCTTGTTCGCGCATCAAGCCTTGGTACTGCCGCTCAAACTACGCTGGCCGCACCGTTTCTCCGGACTCGCACTCTGCCTTGGCAGCATGGCGCCGGATCTCGAGTTCATCGGCCGCATGTCGGACGATTGGTTGTTCAGTCACACGCTGTGGGCGCAGCTCTGGTTCACCGTGCCCGTGTCGTTGGTGCTCATGTGGGTGGTGACCCGCTTGCTGGTGCCCACACTGCTGCCGTATCTGCGCGAAATCACGTGGCTGCGACTACACGATGTCGCGGCGATTCAAGCGCCATCCGGCGCGCGTGGATGGACTGTTGCCGCACTGTCGGCGTGGATCGGTGGCGTGTCTCACGTGGTGCTCGATGGCATCACGCACGGCAACCACTCGGGGTGGCTGGTGCCGTGGCTTCCCGTACTGCGCACGCTCGTGCCGCACTTTGGCGGACCCGTGCCCCTGTACGATTCGCTGCAGTGCTGGCTCACACTGTTGCTCGGTGTCGCAGCAGTCTGGCAATGGCGCACGATCTCGCGTGATCGTTTGCTCTGGCGTTGGCGCGCACGGGATGCTGAGCCGGCGCGTCGCATGCCTCGTGCCTCCGGCCTGCAACTCTCGGCAGTGTGCATCGTCGCCGCCGTACAGGGTGGACTGGTCGGTCGCACGCTGCACTCCGGCGCCAGTTCGAAAGCCATGAGCGCCGCGGTGGCATTCGGTGCGATCGACTTCGTGTTCGTCGCCGTTGTCCTCTCGGCCGCCTTCCTGCGCGCGCGCTACCTTTCGACATGCGCTATCCGCACGCTTTCGCAGCAATCCTGACGCTGGCGGTCCCGTTTGGTGGACCGACTTCTGCGGAGCGTGTGCGTGCCTCCCACACGGTTGCCGCTCACTCACGCGCGATGGCTGACACCCTCTCCGTGACGGTGCGCGGACTCGACACGCGACGCACGGACATGCGCGGGCTCGCCTTTCGAACCGTGGTGTCGCGCGTGCCGACCGCTGACGGTCGCCAGGACGCGCCGCCTGTCGAGCGACGTGCCGCGCGAATGGTCGTGGTGCTCATTCCCGGTCCCGTCGGCTCGGCGTTTTCCATGCGGCACATCACCGATGCGCTGGCCACCGATTCCGTACCCACCATCGTCATCGATCCGCTGGGGATGGGTACATCCTCTCGGCCGGGCAACGCCGACTACACACTCATGCGACAGGCTACCCGCATCGCGGCCATTCTCGACACACTGCGCGTGGAGCGCGCGCTCATCGTCGGGCAGGGAACGAGCGCGAGCATCGCGTTGCACCTCGCCGCGAGCGATACCGCGCGCGTGCAGGCCGTGCTCTCGCTGGCCGGCGGACCGGTGGACAAACAGGGAACGCGCGGCGTTCGGCTGGCGCTCACCCTCGCTCCGCTCCTCGACAATGGGCTCGGACGCGCGATCGGGCGCCGGAAGTTCCGCCACGCGGTGCGCGATCAGAGCGCCAGCATGACCTGGTGTACGGACAGCGTCCTGCGCGCCTACCTCGGACCGTACGAGCGCGATCTGCGTGGATCCCTGCGCGCGCTTCGTGCCATGAACGATGCCATCGAGCCGGTGCCACTTGCCTCACGACTCGGCAGCATACGTGCACCCGTCCGATTGCTGATGGGCGACAAGATCTCCGCGAATGCGCCCACCGCCGAGCAGGTGGCACTGCTGCAACGATCGTTGACACGCTTTGCGGTGGACACGGTCGCCAGAGCGGGCACGATGTTGCAGGAAGAGCGACCGGATGCGGTGCTGATGGCCATTCGCGCGCTGCTGCACCCGCCCGCACGACCCTAGGTTTGCGGGTCGAGGAAACTGGCGGCGGCTACCGGCTTGCATCCGACGTCGTTCGCCCGGACATTCGTACGACATCGCGCGATCTGTCCTCGTTGCCCCCACGGCCATGCCTGGTTTTCGCCTTCGTACCGTCGCCCGCCTCCGTCCGCGCGGTTGCGTTCGCGCTGCCAGCTCCATCACGGGCGCCGCGACGTCGCTGACATCCGGGTTGGTCCTCACGCTCACGTTAGCTGTCGCGTCGAGGGGAACTCACGCGCAATCACCGACGCGATCATCCGCGCCATCACCGACGCGATCATCCGCGCCATCACCGACGCAATCATCCTCGCCATCACCGGCGACCGGCCGGGCGTTGGTCATTGAAGACTACTACCGGCTCACGACCGTCGGTGCGCCGACGATCTCTCCGGATGGGCGATGGGTGCTCTACACGATCGGCACGCGCGTCGAGGAGACGAACGGCACGAACACCGAAGCCTGGGTGGTGTCGACCGATGGCACCGCACCCGCCCGCCGGGTGACCGCAATGGATGCCGGCGCGCCACAGTGGACCGACGGGAATGCCCTGCGATTCACCAGTGGTGGTCGCACGCTGGTTGCACAGCCATCGCAACCAGATCGGTTCGACACGCTGCGCACCACGGCTGACTCAGGGGCGCGTGGTGCAAATGCGCCACTGCGAAGTCCGGACGGCCAGTGGGTGGCGACCGTCCGCGATGTGCCGCCGCCGCGTCGCGCCCGAGCGGCCATTTCCGATTTCGAACAGCGCCACGAAACGCGCTTCAAGGGCGTGCAGTTCGACTGGCTGGACTTTCACCGCGACGGGGCGGCGTTTCCAACGCCCAACGTGCGCGATCCCGATGTCAGTCCGCCGCAGGAGATCTTCGTCGCGCCAGCCGCTGGTGGTGACGCGCGCGCCATCACGTCGCTTGGTCTTCGACCAACAGGCGTGCAGTGGAAGCGTGACGGCGCTGTGCTGCTGTTCAGCGCCGACTCCACCTATCGCAACGAACGCATTTACGGACGTACCGATGCCTGGGCGGTCAGCGCCGAGGGCGCACTCCGTCGCCTCACGCTCAACAACGACTACGACTACAACGGCGCCCGCTTCTCACCGGATGGCAAGTGGGTGTTGTGTACGCGCCAGCTGACGACCGATGTGGTGATCGCGCGCAAGCTCGATCATGGCGGGGCGACGGACCTCGTGCTCATTCCATCCGACGGCGGCGCCGAGCGCGTGCTCACGCCGGATTGGGATTATCTGCCCACCAATGCGCAGTGGAGTCCGGACGGCAACTTCGTCTACTTCACCGGTGGAGTCGGTGGAACCGTACACCTCTTCCGCGTGAGTGCAGCGGGCGGCGCGGTGCAGCAGGTCACGACCGGCCAGCGCCGCCTCAGCGGCTTCAGCATCGATCGCGGCTTCACGCGCATCGCGTATCTCGTCGGCCGCTTCGAGGCACCGTCGGAGCTCTGGGTGAGTCGCATCGATGGTTCAGACGAACGACAGCTCACGCGCGTGCACGAATCCTTCACCAACGGCATCGCACTCAGTCGCGCCGAGCGGCTGCAGTTCAACAGCGCGGACGGTACGCCGGTCGAAGGGTGGCTCACCGTTCCGTACGGCTACGACGCGGCGCGTGGTCCGTATCCGCTGGTGGTCAGCAATCACGGCGGCCCACACAGCGCCATCGAGTACAACTTCAACTTCAAGAATCAGTATCTCGCGGCCAACGGCTACTTCGTGCTCGAGATCAACTTCCGCAGCTCCACCAACTACGGCGAGAAGTTTCTCTGGGGCACGTGGGGCGCGTGGGGCACCAAGGACGGGCAGGATGTCATGGCGGGGATCGACCACGTACTCGGGCGCTATCCGGCCAACCGCCAACAGGTCGCCACCATCGGGCACTCCTACGGTGGATTCATGACCAACTGGCTCATCACGCAATATCCGGATCGTTTCGCGGCAGCGATTCCGGGCGCGGGGATCGTGAACTGGATGAGCGACTATGGTAACGCGGACATTCCGCGCACCAAGGAGACGGAGTTCTTCGGTACGCCGTGGGATGCCAGGGCGCGCGAGATCATGATCCGTCAGTCACCGCTCACGTACGCCGACCGGGCGCGCGCGCCCACGCTCTTCATCAACGGCGAGATCGATCAGCGCGTGCCATACTCCGAAGCGCAGCAGATGTATGTCGCGCTCAAGAAGAACGGCGTCCCCACGCGCATGATCCAGTACGCCGATCAGCCACACGCGATCAGCGGCTCATGGAACGTCGTGCATCGCATGCTCAACGAGCGTCACTGGCTTGATCAGTGGCTCAAGACGACGCGACAATAGGCAGGCGCGCCGTCGCCGACCCGGGCGGCACTACACCGAGAGGGACGCGTTCCCGTCCTGCGCTCGGCAGTCGTCGCGACTGCGTGTTGATGGCATGCAGCTCTTGCACGCTCTCGTCGAGGGCGTTTGCGAGTTGGCGCACCTCGCTCAGATCCTCAATCATCGCCAGCAGCTGCTCGGCGTTCCCGCCGACGCGCACGGCCACCGAGAGTGTCAGTCGAGACCAGCCGTAGCTGCCATCGGCGTGCAGGATGCGAAGCTCGGTTTGCAGTGATGGCCGTTCACCGCGTTGCAAGGCGGCGAGCATCGTCTCGCAATGCGCCCGATCGGCCGGGTGCGTGAGGTCGGACAATGAGCCTGGCGTGCCTGTGCGCGGCGATACGCCAATGAGCGCAGCGAGTTGCGGATTGGCCTCGAGGATCTCTCCCGTTGCGCCGACCAGCGCCATACCGATCGGGGCGTGATCGAAGATCGCGCGAAAGTGCGCGTCCGTGGCCTGCGGAGCAAAACTGCCAAGCGTCATCGCGATCGAAACGGGCGGATTGAGGAGTGCCATCGTCGGCGCGGTACAGGGTGCAACCCTGCCCACTTCTACCGACGATCGATAGCCGCGGGACGTCCCGAACGGCTGATCACATCGGCGGCAGGCGGCGCGGCCGAGCAAGCGATCGTGCAACGGACGAGACGGACGAGACGGACGAGTTGACGCTCAGCGCGCGAGCAGCACGCTGGCCAGCGTCGCCACTGAAATCGGGCGATAGGTGGCTGAGGCGCGGAGGGCTCCAGTCGGTGCGATCGTCTGTTGCAGCAGCACGGTCTGCTGCGGCGTCGCCAGATCACTGACGTCCATCACCAGAAGCACCCGGTCGGCGTTGCCGGCCACGAAGCGTGCCTCCGGATACTGCGCTTTCGTGCGCTCGACGTTTCGCTCGGTCGCGACCGACACACGACTCACGCCGTCTTCGCGCGGGAAGCGACGATCCCACGCACGCTGGTCTTCGACGTACAACGCAAGTGAGCGCACGCGTTGCGCAGCATCGAGCCGATAGACCACGACCTCGTGCCATGCCACACGCTTGCCACCCCGGCGCGCGGACCGGAGCACGAGCAGCGCGCCACGCCCGTCGCCCGTCGCGAAATGCTGCACACCGGCGATCGAACCGGCACTCGCGGCACACAGCTCGGACAGCACGCTGTCCACTGCGGCCGCGCCCACATGACTGCCGGCCAGGCGACTGCTTCCCGGCACGCGAAACGTCGCATCATCAACCAAGGCGAATGGCAACGCACTTGCTCCGCGCGAGACCGATACCGCGGGCGCCAGGCGCGAGGAGTCGAGCGTCGTTGTCACGAGCTCCGCGCCTCGGCGCACCGATTGCGCTGCTTCGAGTGGTGCCGCGCGCAGCGACACGGCGACGAGCATCGTCAACAGCGTGGCCAGCGCGAACGCGCCGGTGGTCGCTACCGTAAGCGCGACCGTCTCAACGGCATCCCGCACGAGGGCGAAGGGCGTCTTCTTCGTGCCTTTAGGTGTTACAAATTCACACGCGAGCATTGTCGAAAATCCTCTGTGGTCCGTCAGTGACGGAGGGCGGTGCGAACGGCGACGCCGCCGGCCATGGGAAGCCCGGCGGAAGGCGGACAGCGGCGGCGAACACGGTCCATGACCGACTGCGCCATCTGTGCCACGGTAACCAGCTCGAGGCGACGGCGCAGCGCCTCCTCGGCTTCGGCATACAACTCGTCCAGATATTCGGCGATGACAGGAGCGACCGCGCAGGCGGCTCCGACATCGCCCGCATGGCGACCAATCATATCGCAATCGTGCGGGTCCACCGCTTCGTAGACCATGCGGAGCGTGATCTCGTGCGGAGAGCGAGCCAGTACCGTGCCCCCGCCCACACCACGACGACTGTCGACCAATCCGGCCGCCTTGAGCTGCGCCAGCACCCGCCGTACCACCACCGGGTTGGTGCCGACGCTCGACGCCAGGGTCTCCGACGTCGTCGACCCGTCGGACATCCCTTCGCGAGCGGCGAGAAGTCCGAGAATATGCGCGGCGACGGTGAGGCGGCTGTTCATGGAGCGATATGTAACTGCGATTGATCCAATTACGCAAGCCCTGGGTGCGCCTACGGGCGCGCGATCGCGTCTCGCCAGGGTGCGAAGTCGTCGTACAGGCGCCTCACCAGCGAGGCGTTGATCGCGATGCGCGTGACAGCACTGCCGCGAGCGGCATCGCGGACCACCACTTCGATCGTCGGCAAGGAGCCGTCCTCGCGCGGCATGAACGCGGCTGGCGCAATGAGGGCGACGATCGCATGCGGCAACGGCTTCCCGGCGGCCTGATGGGCGTCGGCGTTGGCCAGTGCCACGAGACGCGCGCTGTTTTCGAGCGTGACCGGCACGCCGTCGCGCAGCAGCTCCACCGACTCGATGTCGCCGCGCTTGATCTCGTGAATCTTGTCGGGTGTGAAGTTGGGCCAGGTGGCCTTCTCGGGCGTGACCTCAAGCACGTAGACCGCACGTCGGGACGCAACGAGTCCCGACCAGGCGCTCCACCGTTCGAGGGGATCGACGAACTCGTGCTGGGCGCCCTGTGGACCCGCGTGCGACTGCCTCCACGCCTGCCCCTGCTCACTACGCCACACGAACACCGGTGTCGGCATGAACACGGCGCGCACATCGCCGTTGCGCGCGATGCGCGCCTTGCCGTCGATCCCGCGCGCGATCAAGGCCCGCGCAGCCGCTTCGGGGTAACGCGCGCGTACATTCGCCGCGCGGGCAACGCTGTCGGCCGCCTGCTTTCTGGCCAGTGAGGCGGCACGTCGCACCGAGTCGCGCTGCGCGCGTTTGACGCTGTCGGCGGCACTCGGGCGGGGCGGCGCGGCGTCGGCCGGCAGAGCAGTCGCGCCACTGATGCGCTCGCCACACCACCCAGACAGCCGCGCCGGCCACGGCGATCGCCCACGCCACCAACGGCCAACGTGATCGCGCCGGTCGCGCCGTCGGTGCGCTTTCCACGGTCGGATCTTCCGCGTCGAGTGCGCGCGCGGATGCATCCGACATACCAGATGTCGCAACGACATCGCGGGTCGCGCCGCTGGTGCTCCGGAACTCGCTGACCGTATCGTCGGGTATCGCCGCAGTGATGGCTGCATCGAGCCCCGGCTGCTCGCGCGGCGCGGATGGCGTGCGTATTGCGCCCATCGAGCCGCTGCCGCTCCGCACGCCTTCGCTGTGCGGTGTGCGTGCGGCGAGATTGGCCATACGCACATCCAGCGCGCGACGATACAACTCCGCCGTCTGGGACGGCGTCATCTCGCTGATCGCCGCCGCCAACGCGTGCGCAAAATCGGAAATGTTCGCAAACCGGTCGTGCGCTTCGGGCGACAGCGCGCGATCGAACAACGTCTGCAGTGCGTCAGGCCATTCCACCGTGGTGCTCGCATCCTCCAGCGTTCGCGGACGACTGGTCAGTCGAGCAATAAGCGATTCCCGGGACGATTCCGACGGAAACGCCTGCTGGCCCGTCAGCGCGTAGAACGCCACCAGTGCCAGCGCATACTGATCGCTGGCCGCGTCGAGCGTGTCGCCTGCCAGCTGCTCCGGTGACATGTACTCGGGCGTGCCGACCATGAAGCCCGTGCGCGTAACGCGCATGTTACTCCCGTCGATCGTGCGCGCAATACCGAAGTCCACCAGCTTCACCATGTACGTGCCGTCCGCGCGCACGCCAAGCATGATGTTGTCGGGCTTGATGTCGCGGTGCAACATGTGCAGGTCGTGTGCCGCCTGCAGCGCATCGGCCGCCTGGCCGAGGATGTCCGCCGCGATGTCGGGGTGCAACGCGCCTTCGCGCTCCAGCTTGGCCCCCAGCGATTCGCCGTCGATGTACTCCATGGCGAGATACACCACGCCATCGGCGGTCTCACCGAAATCGAAGATCGCCGCGATGTTCGGATGCGACAGCTGACTCGCGTTCTCCGCCTCACGCGTGAATCGCTGCAGTGCCTCCACGTCGCCCACGAGCGCCGGTCGCATGATCTTGATCGCGCTCTTGCGCTTCATCAGCACATGTTCGGCCAGATACACTTGTCCCATGCCACCCTCGCCAATAAGCGACACGACGCGATAGCGGTCGGCAATCACCGTTCCGATCAGATCGACGATGTGACCGGCGCGCACCAGTCGCGCGCCATCGATCGCGCAGAAGGCCACGGCGTCGTCGTACGTCGCGCCACAGCGAGGGCAGGTGTTCGGCAGGGACACGCGGTACTGATCAGGGGAGCAGGGATGAAACAGTGATGTCGTCGCAGCATCTGGTCACAGGGCTCGCGTCACAAGCCACCGGAAAGCTACATCGTGATTGCCCCGTCAGCGCACGCTGCCGTTGCGAGAGTCGAGCTGTGGCTTCTGCGTGCCGAGTCGTGTGCGGTACGTGAAGTTCGCAAAGCCACGTTGACGGCGGGCTTTGGCAATGCAGCGGTGCTGCTGGTCGTCGCGCCGGACGGCGCGGACAGGGCGACGGCCGGTAACGCGGAAACCAGTGCCGCGCACCACAGGCCTGCGCGCGACGCGATGCGTTGTGTGTTCGAGTGTTCATTGCCCGTTCGAGGCGGAGAGTGAGGTGGGTGCCCGATGAGGTGTCGGCCGCCTGCGTGCCGAAGAAGCCGCGACGATGCCGCGACGATGCCGCGACGACTCGATGACCGTCCACGCTTGGTGTTTGGCGGCAACGCGTCGCTCCGCTAGACTCACGCACCATGCCGACTCGATCAGCTCCGCCGCGTCTCGCCGCGGCGACACCGCTTCGCCCCGCCACGTACGCCGGTATTGCAGCGGCGGTTGTTTCCATCGTCGCCGCCATCGTCATTCGCGTCTGGCCGTCAGTCGAGGCGGTGGCCGGTGGGGTGCACCTGGTGCTGGTGTTCGTCTTCTACGCGTCGGGGGGTGCGTTGGCCGCGCGTCTGGGCGCCGCCGGGTGGCGCGCCGGACTGTTCGCAGCGCTGCTCGATGCGCTGATCGGACACGCCATCGCGTTCTTCATTGCCGCCCCACCCGATGCGTCGAGCGTCACGATCCCACAGGGGGTCGAGGTCACATCGCAGGTACTCGGCAGCGTGCAGCTGTGGGGGACCGTCACGGGAGCCGCGCTGACGGTGCTGCTGGGTGTCATCGCTGGTGCCATTGGCGGATGGTACGCACACAGGACGCGCGCGGTCGCCTAGTGGCCGGTGCCTGGAGCAGACTGCGGTCGACCGCGCGATGGCCGCACTGGAGCACGCTGCTGATCGTGCTCGTCGCACTGTGGGCTGCGCCGCGCTTGCTGCCGCATGTCGGAGCACTGCTCGGCGTTCGCGCACAAGACCGTGCGTCGCCACGCTTCGCCGTGCGCACACTCACCGGCGACAGCCTGTCCACGAGTTCACTGCGCAAACGTGTCGTCCTGGTGAACGTATGGGCCACGTGGTGCACACCGTGTCGAGTGGAAATGCCGATGCTTGAGGCCACCTGGCGGCGTCATCGCGACGCGGGCCTTGTCGTGCTGGGTGCGTCCGTAGACCGCGCCGGCGAGATCGTGGTGCGCGACTACGTGGCGTCGCGCGGCGTCACGTATCCGGTGGCAGTGGTGGGCAGCGATGTGATCGACGCACTGGGCGGAGTGCGCGGCTACCCGACGTCGATTCTGATCGGTCGCGACGGTATCGTGCGGCATCGCGTGCTGGGTCCCATCGGGCCCGTCACTCTCGAACCCGCGATTCGGCGTGCCCTGAGTGAAACCGTGCCGTGAGTGCACGCCCCCTCTTTGCCAGACGACACGTTGTTTGTATGCAGCACAGTGCCGGGCCACGCGTACCCCACCATGACACACCGACTGTAGAGGCAACGCAGCAATGCCAGCAAAGAAATCGGGCAAGCCCGCGAAGACGCCGGCCACGAAGTCAGCGAAGACGACCGCCAAGCAGGTTACGAAACCCGCTACGAAGAAGTCGGCCGCCGCACCCGCGAAGAAGCCGCCGCAGTCGTTGCCGTACGAGCAGGGCAAGTGGGCGCACGTCTACACGCGCGCGTCAGGTGAGCGTCGCTATTGGCTGATCAAGTCCGAACCTGAGGTCTTCTCCTACGACGACCTCGTCGCTGCGCCGCAGAGCACCACCTGCTGGGACAGCATCCGCAACACCGGTGCACGCAACTTCCTGCGCGATGCGATGAAGCTCGGCGATCGCGCGTTCTACTATCACTCCAACGCCGAGCCGTCGGCGATTGTCGGCATCTGCGAGGTGGTGCGCGAGGGCTATCCCGACTTCACCGCGTTCGACCAGAAGCACGAGTACTACGACGAGGCGTCGGATCCGGCCATGCCGACGTGGTTCATGGTGGATGTACGCGCCGTCGACAAACTCGATCGCCCCGTCACCCTCCCCGAGATCAAGGCGCGCCCCAACCTGTCGGAGATGTCGTTGCTCAAGGTCAGTCGACTTTCCGTCGTGCCGGTCACACCCGGGGAGTGGAAGACGGTGATCGCGATGAGCAAGTCCTAGCGCTCCGCCTCAGGCAACGCGAACGCAACATAGGTACCACCGCTCGGCGCGCCGTTCTTGCCGCCGCCGCACGCGATGACGATGTACTGCGTGCCGTTCACCATGTACGTACTTGGCGTCGCGTTGCCCGCCGCCGGCAGTGTGGCTTCCCAGAGCAGTGTGCCAGTGCGCTTGTCGTACGCGCGAAATTTGTTGTCGTAGGTGGTCGCTGCGATCAACAGCAGGCCGTTCTCGGTCACGACCGCGCCGCCGTAGTTGTCAGTACCGGTATTCTTCACGCCCTTGGCGACAAGCTTCGGATATTCGCCAAAGGGGATTGACCAGCGAATCGTGCCGGCATTGAGGTCGATCGCGTTGAGCGTACCCCACGGCGTCTTCACGCCGGGATAGCCCTCATGATCGAGGAAGATGTCGAAGAACGCCGTGCGATACGGCAACGCCCACGGTGTCGAACCCACCGTCTTCTTCGACGAATCCTTTCCCGTCACCAGATAGTTCACGATGTCGTTGATCGCACCGCCGTCCATCGCGCCGCCGAACGCCGGCATGCGGCCGGTGCCTTCACGAATCATCTTGCCCAACTGCTCGCGCGAGCGGCGATCGATGATGTTCACGAGCGTCGGACCCATCGCCGTTCCCTTGCGCGTTGCACCATGACAACCCGAGCAGTTGGCCGCATACAGCGATTCGTCGCTCCGCGGCACGAGCTTGAGCAGCCACGCCATCTCGTTGGAGTTCACGTACAACAGCCCCGTCGTCGGATCGAACGCCGGTCCGCCCCATTCGCCGCCACCGTCCACACCGGGGAAGATGATCGTGCCCTTCGTGCTGGGCGCATCGAAGGGGTGCGTCGTGGCATACTCGAGAAACGTCTTGCGCGCGGCGGCATTGGCGGCCGGTGTGCGCTTCGTCAGATCGTTGATGGTCAGTGTCTGGCGCGAGAAGGGCGGCGGTGACAGCGGAAACGGCTGGGTCGCCGAGGCCTTGTCGCCGGCCAGCGTCTTCGTGGGCATCGCGCGCTCCTCAATCGGGAACAGCGGCGTTCCCTTCTCGCGCTCGAACAGATAGACATGACCCGTCTTGGTGATCTGGGCGACGGCGTCCACCGGCTTGCCCGCGCGCGTCGCCGTGACCAGCGCTGGTGCCGCAGGAAAATCGCGATCCCACAGGTCGTGATGCAGTCCCTGAAAGTGCCAGATGCGCTTGCCGGTGCGCGCATCGAGGGCAAGCAAGGTGTTGGCGAAAAGATTGTCGCCCAGCCGGTTCGCGCCGTAGAAGTCGTACGATGCGGAGCCCGTCGCGGCGAACACCATCGCGCGCTTCGCGTCGAGTGTCACGCCACTCCACGCATTGGCGCCACCGGACACCTTGTACGCGTCGGCCGGCCAGGTGTCGTAGCCAAACTCGCCGGGACGCGGAATCGTGTGAAAGCTCCAACGTAACGCGCCCGTTCGCACGTCGTACGCACGGATGTCGCCCGGCGCGCTTGGCAACTGTTCCGGGACCGTGCTTCCCATGATGAGCAGGTCCTCGAACACCACGCCCGGCGTGCTCGCGCTCACCGAGAGCCCCTCCACCGGTCGGTCGAGTCCCGCGCGAAGGTCCACCCAACCGCTGTCGCCAAAAGTGCGAATGGGCGTACCGTTCGTGCGGTCGATCGCGTACAGCCGGTTGCGATAGTTGAAGAGCACGCGATCGCCGGTGACCACGACGCCGCGATGACGGAAACGGCCGAGGGTCGGTGCGCCATTGTTCGGATCGAACCGCCACATCTGCTTGCCGGTGGCGGCATCGAGTGCGAACACCTGCATCTTCGGTGTGGTCGCGTACATGACGCCGTCGATGATGATCGGATTCGCCTGCATCTCCGATCCCGGGAACTCGTCCTTCGTCTCGAACGTCCACGCCACCTGCAGTCGCTTCACATTCGAAGGCGAGATCTGGCTCAGTGTGGTGAAACGCGTGTGATCGTCGTTGCCGTGATACACCGGCCAGTCGGCCGATGCGCGCTGCGCGGTGAGCGCAGGTAGGGGCGACAGCAGGGAGACGAGCGCGATGGAACGGGCGAACAGAGCGAAGTAACGCATAGAGAGGGCACAGGTGAGGATCGACGTGACGCCAGCAGAAGCTACGACCGGAGCGCTCGTCGCCATAGGGAAGGAAAAGGCGCGATATTGCACGAGCATTCTACCGATCGACCTACCCGAGAGGACTCCCACATGCGCAGCCACCGACCGCTGCTCCTGACGACAACCATGGCCCTGGCGGCTTTTCTCCCGTGCGCGAAGGGCCACGCGCAATCCATCGACTCCACGGTGTCGCTCTCCGTGACGCTCGATCGACCCGACTGGAGCTATGCACTCGGCGACTCGGCGATCTTTCGCGTCACGCTGAAGCACGCGGGACGTGACCGGCCCGGCACGAAGGTCGCCGTCTCCCTCGCACCGGAGCGCATGAAGCCCATCCGGGTCGATACGGTGGAGGCGAATGGACAGGGTGTGACGATGCGTGGCACGATGACCACACCGGGCTTCCTGCGCCTGACCGCCACGGCGCGTGTGAACGGGGTGCTCCATACCGCACTCGCCACTGCCGGCTTCAATCCGGAGGGGATCGATGCGTCCACGACGGCGCCCGACGACTTCATGGCCTTCTGGCAGAAGACCATCACCGAGGCGCGTCGCACCCCACTCGAACCGGTAATGACACGACGCGCGGACTGGTCGACCACCGATGTCGACGTGTATCACGTGTCGTTTCAGAACCAGCGCGTGGGCAGTCGCATCTACGGCGTGCTTTCGGTGCCGAACAGGCCGGGCAAATATCCGGCGATGCTCGTTGTGCCCGGTGCCGGTGTGCGTCCGTACTTCCCCAGCGTGTCGACGGCGCGAAAGGGTGTGATTCATCTCGCCATCGGCATTCACGGCATTCCGGTGGACCGGGATTCGCTGTTGTACAACGAGCTGCGCGCCACGGCGCTCGATGCGTACTCGCAGTTCGGCGTCGAGGATCGCGATCGATACTACTACAAGCGCGTCTACGCCGGCGTCGTGCGTGCGGGCGACTTCCTCTTCTCGTTGCCGCAGTTCGATGGCAGCAGCTACGTGGTGCAGGGCGGCAGTCAGGGCGGAGGACTCGCGATCGTTGCGGCCGTCATCGATCCGCGCGTGAAGGCGATCGCGGCGAGCTATCCCGCCATGGCCGAGCACTTCGGGTATCTGCGCGGCCGCGCCGGCGGATGGCCACACATCTTTGCCGATACATCACGCGTGAAAGCGATGGCCGAGAAGAAGGAGACGTTGCGGTACTACGATGTCATCAACTTCGCTCGATTGTTGAAGGTGCCTGGCATCTACGCGTGGGGTTACAATGACGTAACAGTTCCGCCGACCTCGTCGTGGGCTGTTTACAATGTCATCGCCGCGCCGAAGGAATCGGCAATCGTGGTGGAGACGGGACATTTCCGTGTGCCGTCGCAGACCAGTCGCATGGATGCGTGGGTGCTCAACAAGCTTGGAGTGGCGCGATGATCGTGAAGCGGAACGTGAGAGCGTGTGTATCGCTGTTGTTGGCGTGTGCGGCGTGCGAGAAGTCCGTACCACTCGCCGCTGATGCGCTGCGGCCTACCGTTGTGACGCAGATCGTGCTCAACGACTCAGACGATCCCGCCATCTGGGTGGACACGCTCGATCCAGCACGCTCACTGATTCTTGGCACCGACAAGGGCGACACCACCGGCGGTGTGTACGTGTTCGATCTCGATGGGCGCATCGATACCGTGCGTACGCGCCGACCCATGCTGCGGCCCAACAACGTGGACATCGTCACCGGTTTCATGCTTGGCGGTGTGCGTGTCGATCTCGCCGTTGCGGCCGAACGCGGCAGCTTGTCGCTGCGCGTGTTCCGTTTGCCCGACATGACACCCGTGGATGGCGGCGGCATCAAGGTGTTCGAGGGTGACAGCACGCGCGCGCCGATGGGGATCGCGTTGTACACGCGAAGCGCGGACAGTGCCGTGTTCGCGATCGTCGGCGGCAAAGGTGGGCCGGCGGAAGGCTACCTCTGGCAGTATCGCTTGCGTGATGTCGGCGATGGCACCGTGCGCGGCGAGAAAGTGCGTGCCTTCGGCACCTTCAGCGGCAAGAAGGAGATTGAGGCCATCGCGGTCGATCACGCCCTCGGATTCGTCTACTACTCCGACGAAACCGTCGGCCTGCGCAAGTATCACGCGGATCCCGATCATCCTGATGCCGCGAAGGAGCTCGCACTCTTCGGCACCACCGGGTTCGTACAGGATCACGAGGGGATCGGCATCTATCCCACGAGTGACACGACCGGATATCTGCTGGTGAGCGATCAGCAGGGCCGACGACTGCAGGTGTTTGCACGGGAGGGCAAGAGCGGTGCGCCGCACACGCACGAGATCATCGCGACCATTCCTGTCAGCGCCGAAGAAACCGACGGTCTCGACGTCACCGCGAAGGCGCTCGGACCGAAATTTCCCGAGGGTGTCCTGGTGATGATGTCCACCGACAAAACCTTTCATCTGTACGACTGGCGCGAGGTACGGAAGCGCCTCGCGAAGTAGCTGATTTTAGCACGTAGTTTGCAGCTCGCAGTTCCCGCTCCACTCTCACTGAGTCACTGAAGCCTCACGACTCACCACAGCGACGAGCGGGATCCTCAAATCGGCACCGCTTTGCCCGTGGGTTCAAGAGGCGCACGAGCGAAGCGGCGGTCTCAGAACCCGACCCCCAGCTGCACCGAAATCACCGAGTTCTTCGAGCTGCTGCCCGTGTTGTCTGTCGAGATATTCGCCAGCCCCCGTGCGTAGCGAATCGTGAGCGCGTACGAACGTCCCATCGCGCTCACGGCCAGCCCCGCGCCTCCCACTGCACTCACGTCGTACTTCCTGATCGGATCCGGTTCGCTCGACGTGGTGTTCTCGCTGCAGGCTTCGGACACTTTGGTGCTGCCTGCACTGAAGCTGACGTCGCACGAAATGCGAAACGCACCGCTCGCCCCCGCGAAAAGAATCGGGTGAATGGACGAGGACCTGGAGCCAACATCGACACGCAGCAGCAGCGGGATCTGCACGTAGTCGATCTTGAGCGAAGCGGATTGTGCTTGCGTCGTGAGGGTGGATTCGTAGGTGACGCCCTGCTGCGAGTAGTGCGCTTCCGGTTGCAGCGAGAAGGCGCCGCGCAGTGGGATGTTGAGGAAGAGTCCCGCGTTCAGTCCGACCCGTTTCTTCTTGTCGTACGCGGCGCCGACCACGGCGCGAATCCCGTCGTCCGCGTCGGAGATGGACGACAGGTTGGTACCGATGATGAAGCCGTACCGGGGGGACGTGCCCGCTGCGCCGACGCCTGCACCCGGCATGCCGAACTGCGCGGCGGCGGGGGCGGGGGTGAGCGCGGTGGTGAGTGTCGCGATGAAGGCGACGACGATCGCCGCGAGCGTGGTACGGATGGTACGAGAGCGCGTGTGCATTCGAACCTCGGCGCTGGAGAGGTGAAGCGGCGGAGGACGCGGGGGAGGCAGGGCGTCGCGCGTACGAGGGATGTGGCGCGGATTGGGGTGGAGCGCAAGCGCGCGATGCTTGACCCACGCGCGAGATTGTCGGACCCAGGCTGCACAGGGCGCGATACGCCAGCCTCGCCTCACTTGAGACCGGTTGCCTCCATAGAGTTGGTTCAGGCGCTCGCGTATCGATCGCGCTTACCCTTGCCGTCTCCGCAACTTCCTGAGTACTCACACTCAATACGTTGAGTAAAATGTCGACGACCTGGCGTCGATTCCGTGATCCTGACGGCCTCCCTCGCAAATCGCCGAACACAAACCTTTCAATTAGCCGCCCTATAACCTTTCAATCAGCCGCTCCCTAACCTTGCAATCAGCCGACGTCTTACGTTACGATTGGCCGCGTGGCAGACACTCCAGACTACCCCCGCTGCGCTGAGCCGCGGAGCGGGCGCCGCTGTACGAGCGCGTTATGCCGCACCACGATCGACCGGTCATCCGACCGGTCATC
>CAYWCJ010000013.1:0-27846 GCA_964456595.1 uncultured Gemmatimonas sp.
GGTGATGGCGCCAAGCGCGTAGACATCTGTGCGCGCATGACTCAGACCGGCCTCTCGCTCAGCACGCCACAGTACATGAGTCCCGAGCAAGCGATGGGCGAGAAGACGCTGGATGCGCGCACAGATGTCTACGCGCTTGGCGCCATCACCTACGAAATGCTGACAGGCGAACCGCCATTCACGGGCGCCTCGAGCCAGGCGATTGTCGCGCGCGTGCTGACCGCGGCGCCGGCGCCGATCCGACAGACGCGCAGCACGGTGCCTCCGCACGTCGAACAGGCGGTGCTGGCCGCGCTCGCCAAGCTGCCGGCCGACCGGCCGTCGAGCGCGCAGGCGTTCGCACAGTCGCTCCAGCGCGCTGCGGCCGAGCCGGTCAATGTCGCCGCGTCTGCCCCGTCGACCGGCAACAACCGTCGCCCGGGTGCCATCGCGCTGGGCGCACTCGGGATTGCCGCGCTGAGCGGCCTTGCCGGATGGCTCGCTGCACCAGCGGCCGGATCAGGCGGGTCGGATGCATCGGGCGGGAATAGCGGCACCGTGCTGACGTCGATTCTCCCACCGGCGGGGGGCAATTTTGCCGAACGTCGGTCGGTGGCGCTATCGCCCGATGGGCAGCGCATCGCCTTCGTGTTCGCGAGCAGTGACGGAGCGCGATCACTGTGGTTGCGTCACCTCGGCCAACTCGACGCGGAGCCCGTTCCGCGCACCAACGGCGCCGACGCGCCCTTCTGGTCGCGTGACGGCCGAACGCTCGGTTTTTTCGGAGCTGAAGGAATTGCGCTCGTCGAGGACAACGGCGTACCACGACTGCTCTGTCCAGCGAGAAATCCGACGGGGGCCTCGTGGGGCGCCGACGGAATGATCGTGTTCGGCCATCGGGATGGCATCTCGACGGTGTCGAGCGCGGGGGGGCCGTGCCGTCTCGTCGTCGCGCGGAAGAGCGGGGAGTTGCTCAAGGCGGAGTTCTTGCCAGACGGAAAACGGATTGTGTACTCGCGCGGCCGCGATCGCGACTTGCTGGTCGCCAATGCGGATGGCTCGACTGCTGACACTCTGCGCGTGCGGACGAGCGAGTTTCAGGTGGTGGCGCCGAATCTGATCATGGTGCCGCCGAGGGACGCTCCGCTGTCGGTCGATGCCATGCGCTTCAACCCCACCACGTTTGCAATCGAGGGTGCGGCCACACGGCTCTTTTCCGACCTGCGAAACGCTGGTGGAGTGCTTTCATTGTCACTCGCGGCCAATGGCGCGGCCGTCTATCTGCCAGGCACGCCCGATCCGCCGTACGTCGAGCTCGACGCGCGGGGAGTGCTGCGAGACACGGTGCGGATCGACGGCATGTGGACGATTGCGTCCCGTCCGAGCCGCGCCGGCAAGCCGCTCAGCTGCTGTACGCCGTCAATCCGTTCACGCGTTGCGCAATCATGGAGCGAGACCTGAGCAGCGACGCGGAACGTGCGCTGTTTCGCGACACCACTGCGGTCGGGGGTGTGTACTGCCCGGTGCCGATCGACTGGTCGACAGATGGTACACAGTTGTTGGTGCGCCGCGACACGACCCTTGAGATCGTGCAGCGCGACCCGTGGCGCGTGATTCGACAGATCGCGCGCCCCGGACAGATATCCGACGGGCGATTCTCGCCCAACGGGCGGGCCATCGCGTACAGCTCCACTGAGTCGGGGCGCGCGGAGATCTATGTCGAGTTCCTGGGGGGCGGCGCACCAACGCGCGCGTCGCTGGAAGGTGGCCGCTGGCCGGGCTGGAGCGCGGACGGCCGCACGTTGCTCTTCCTCACGCCGGATGGCCGCGTGCAGGAAGCCACGGTCGGTGGCGCGGGTGCGGTGGTCAGCGCACCGCGCACACGCTTTGCGGTGTTCAACTGGCGTCGATCGAGCTTTGACGATCGCGGCACGAGCCTGCTGGTGATGAATGGTGGCGAACGGTATTTCGTGCGCATGTCGCCGGCCGGTGTCGCGCTCGCGTACGTGCAGAACTGGCCGGCGTTGCTGCAGCGTCGGGCGGCACCGCGCTGATGAACACGCTGTGAACCGACTGTGAACAGGCCGTGAGCACCCTGTGAACACGCTGAGGCACGCCTTCATGACTGCTTTGATCACCGCGCCGCGGAGACGATGACATGACGAATTCGCGAGGAGCCCGCGCGGCGTTCGCGCTGCTGCTGATCGCCACACTGTCCTGTGCGAAGCGCGTCGCGCACTCAACCGATCATACTCCAGCGACTCCGGCGCGCTACCTCTTTGCCTGGACGGGTGACGAGGACCGCGAGCACAGCGATTTCCTGGCGGTCATCGATCTCGCACGGGACGGGGATCGCTATGGAACCATTGTGGCCACAGCACCCGTGGGCGAGCGCGGACTCTGGCCGCACCACACCGAGCACGAACTCGGTCCGGGTAAGGAGCTATTCGCCAACGGATTCTCGTCCAATCGTACGCTGCTGTTCGATCTGCACGAACCGCGGCATCCCACGGTCGTCGAGCGGTTCGATGGCGTCGCGGGGCTGAGCTTTTTGCACAGCTTCGTGCGACTTCCCAACGGGCACGTGCTGGCAACATTTCAGGCACACGGTCCGGACAACGTCAGCCCCGGTGGGCTGGCGGAGCTCGACGGCAGGGGTCGGGTCGTGCGGTCGCGATCGGCCTCGGACACGTCAGCCGACCAGACGACATTGCGGCCATATAGCCTCGCCGTGGTTCCCTCGCTCGACCGGGTGGTTGTCGCGCTGACGTACATGCCGATCCCGACGTGGCACCCGCTCCGCAAGTCGATAGAGCACGACCACGCGGGCAATCAGGTGCAGGTGTACCGGCTGTCCGACCTGTCGTTGATCAAGACGCTCAGATTGCCGACGAACGACGCGCCCAACGAACCGCGGGTGCTGCAGGATGGACGCACGGTGCTGGTGAATACGGTCGCATGCCGACTGTATCGTGTGACAGGGCTGGCCGGTGTGGAGCCGGGCATGGAGCTCGTCCATCAGGACCCGTCGAGCGGCTGCGCGATGCCCGTGGTGATCGGCGACTATTGGATTCAGGCCAGCGCCGCCGATCATCGCGTCTTTTCGCTCGACATTCGCGACCTGACGCACGTTCGGCCGGTATCGTCGGTCGCGTTCGACGAGAAGCAGCGACCGCACTGGCTCGCCACCGACGGCTCGCGCATTGTCGTGGTGAACGAACCCGGCGCGTCGGCCGAGCGTCGCATGTGGATGCTGCAGGTGAACAGCAGCAACGGGCAACTTACGCTCGACCGTGATTTTCGCGACGCGGGCTCGGATCGGCCGGGCATTGCATTCGACCGACGTGCCTGGCCGCACGGTGCAACGGGGAATGCAGTGCCGCATGGGACGGTGTTCGGGTGGTGACGTCGCGCATCACCGTTTGGGCTGAGCGCGTCCTGCGTGATCGCTCTGCGCATGTGTTCGTGCTGTCGCCGGTGGCATGACATGTGCCCCCGGGGTACGGAGCGCCGCATCGTGTGACGTCTCGATGTTCAACACGCCACCGCACTGTTGAGCTCTGTCGCGGCACATGCCTCTGCGTTCAACGTCAAATTGAAAGTGCAAGCCGCGTTGCAGCGCCAATCCGCCGCAGTCGCGAACTCGATCAAGGTCGAGACTTCGGGCGGCACTGTGACCCGGGCACAACAGGAACACGCATCATGAACGCCATGGCATGGACGGCATCGGGCATCGGACTTGTGGTGGCCGCTGGCATCGGGCTGATCGCGCTCGGAAGCTCGCGTTGGCGGACCTCGACAGCCACGCAGATGGCGCTGCTCAACGCCGCTCAGGTGCCGACGCCTGCCCGTCGCTACGACGCGCGCGAACTCGACGGGCTGCCTGCGCCGGTGCAGCGCTACTTCCGCGCGGTCTTGACGCACGGTCAGCCGATCATCGCTGCCGCCACGTTCGAGCTCTCTGGCACGATCAACATGTCGGCCACCGGTGGCGACCAATGGAAACCGTTCACCTCGACGCAGCGTGCGGTCGTCCACCGTCCAGGCTTCCTGTGGAACGGCCGGGTGTCAATGCTGCCTGGTCTGGTCGCCCGCGTACATGACAGCTACATCGCCGGCACGGGCACCCTCCACGCCACGATGCTCGGCCTGTTCACGGTGGCCGAGGTGCACGGCGGCAGCGAGATCGCGCGTGGTGAACTGATGCGCTACTTCGCCGAGATGGCGTGGTACCCCACCGCGCTGCTGCCCAGTCAGGGGGTACGATGGGCGGCGGTGGATGATCGTTCGGCCAACGCCTCGCTGGTGGATGGCCCGATCACCTTGACCCTGCTGTTCCGGTTCGACGAGACCGGGTTGATGACGTCCGTGCATGCCGATGCGCGTGGCGTGAGCGTGGGCAAGGACGGGGTCACGGTCATGCTGCCCTGGGAATGCGGCGTTTCCAACTACCAGCGCCGCGACGGGATGATGGTGCCAACAACGGGCGAGGCCGCCTGGATGCGTCCGGAAGGACGCAAGCGGTATTTCATCGGCAATCTCACGTCGATCGCGTACGAGTTCGAGCCGTGAAGCAACAGTGAAACCATCGCCGCGCCACAGGTCATCAAGGTGGTGCTCGCCACTCCGCCCGATCTACGGCTTCGACAGCGGTGGCACGTCAGGGTTGAGCACGACGATGAGGTGCTTACGGCCAGCGTCGCGCTGCTTGTGTCGTCGGCGAGCCATCGTTGACGCGATGAGTGCCGCGCGATGAAACGCATCGTCGTGACTGGCGCCACCGGTCAAGTCGGCTCGGCCGTGATTGCGGCGCTGCGTGCTTTTGAAGGCATCGTCGTCCGCGCGGGTGTGCGGGACGTCGCCGGCGCGACAGCGACGTGGAGTAGCGATGCGAGCGCCCAGCTGGTGGCCTTCGACTTTCTCGACCCCGCCAGTCAGGACGCTGCGCTGGCCGACTGCGACAGTCTCTTCCTGCTGCGGCCACCGCAACTCACCGGCGACTTCGGTGACGTGATCGCGCGGGCGCGGGCACACGGCGTCAGGCACATCGTGTTCCTGTCGGTGCAGGGGGCGGAGAACAATCGGTTCATCCCGCACCACAAGATCGAACGGCGGCTGATGTCCAGCGGCGTGCCGTACACGATGCTGCGGCCGGCCTACTTCATGCAAAACTTCACGAGTACGCTGCACGATGAACTGGCGCGTCGACACCGCATCTTCCTGCCAGCAGGGAATGCACGTTTCACACTCGTGGATGTCGGAGATATTGCGCGAGTTGCAGCCCGGGTGCTGACGCAACCCGGCACGCAGCACCACGGGCAGGCCTACACGTTGACGTCGGCAACGCCGCTGAACTTTCAGCAGATGGCTGATCAGTTGACGATCGGTTTGGGCACGCCCATCACGTATGTCTCGCCCGGCCCATGGCGCTTCTACCGTTCGTTGCGAGGCGACGGTCACGAGACCGGCTTGATCCTCGTGATGCTGCTGCTCCACATGCTGCCGCGATTCACGGGCACGCCGCCGGTGACACACACCGTGGCCGAGTTGACGGGCCGAGCGCCGGTCGAGTTCGCGGAATTCGTGGCGGTTCATCGCAACGAATTGCTCGTCGTGCCGGCTCGCTGAACTGAAGTCGCGTACGTGTTGGCTTGCACGCGTGGGCAGTTCTGGGAGTCTTCGCCGCCTACCACGAGGCGGCCCGGCCCGTTCAAGTGTGGGCGAATTTGAGCAGTAAGCAGGGTGCGATCTCACCCGGATAACGCGCACATTCACCGCGACCGACGGCTCGTCGTTTTTTTCGAGCCACGTCGGATGAAACGCCTTCGCCGCGCGAAGCAGGGGAGGTGAGCTCGCAAGTCGCTTTGTCACAATTCCGCATCGGCAATAGCACGGAATCATAGGCTTCGTGCAACGTAGTCTGCCCATGAACGAATAAAATTCGTGTCCTCGTGATCACCCCCCTTTTGGCCGAGACTCAAGCCCATGACTCCAATGCGCCGCCTGCGTCGAATTGCAGGTGTCCTTTCCGCGGGACTGCTCCTCCCCGTCTCCGGTCTGCAGGCGCAGGCGCAGGCGACCACCGGCGTCATCCGCGGGACCGTTTCCCAAACGGGAGGTGACGCCGTTGCCAACGCTACGGTCACGTTGCGCAATCAGGAGACCAACATCACCCGTACGCTGCGGACGTCCGACCGCGGACTCTTTGTCGGTACGCTGCTCCCACTCGGCCGCTACGAAATCACCGTGCGCGCGGTCGGGTTTCAGTCGGTTGTACGCAAGGATCTGCCACTGCGTCTCGGACAGACGCTCGACGTGCCGTTCACGCTCGAGAAGCGCGCCACCGAGCTCGCGGCCGTGAACATCACCGACAAGGCGAACACACCCGTGAACACGGGCCGCACCGAAGCGTCATCGACGCTCGGCGAGGATGTGGTGAAGGGACTGCCCAACAACGGACGCAACTTCCTTGCGCTCACGCTGCTGACGCCCAATGTCGCGGTCACGCAGGGTCCCGATGGTGACGTGCTGTCGGTCGCGGGCCAGCGCGGTATCTTCAACAACATCAGCGTCGATGGTGCCGACTTCAACAATCCGTTCTTCGGTGAGCAGCGCGGTGGTCAGCGGCCGGCGTTCACGTTCAATCTCGACGCTGTGCAGGAAATGGTGGTGACAAGCCAGGGCGCGAATGCGGAATTCGGTCGCTCGGCGGGTGGCTTTGTGAACGTCATCACCAAGAGTGGTACCAACAAGTTGACCGGCACCGTGCACTATTTCGGCAAGGACGCGGCATTGTCCGGAGACCTCAAGGGGAACGGACTGTCGCTGACTCCCGATTTTCAGCAGCATCAGCTGGGCTTCACCATTGGCGGGCCGCTCATCAAGGACAAGCTCTTCTTCTTCAGCGCCTACGACCAGCAGTTCTATCGCGAGACGAAGCAGACGACGCGTCCAAGGTCGGCGGCGTTTGACAGCCTGACGAACTTTCTCAAGACGGGCTTCGGTGGCGCGCTGGCCAACGACTTCAGTCCGATCGATCGCACGAACAATGCGCAAGTGTTTCTCGCCAAGATCGACGGGCGCCTGAACGATCGGAATCTCTTCTCGGTGAAGTACAACTTCACCAACAGCCGCCAGGACAACGGTACGTTCGACGTGGACACATGGGGGGCAAGTGCGAACGCCTCGGAGCGCGGCTTCAGCAATGCGCTGAGCGGCAGCTTGTCCAGCCAGGTGACCAACACCACGTCCAACGAATTCCGCTTCCAACTCGCACGTGAAGATCGTCCGCGCGACTATGACGCGCCCACGTTGCCGGGTGGTCGCGATTTCCCGGATATCGCGATGGACTTCGGCAACGCGTTCCGCATTGGACGTCCATTCTTCATTCCGGTGCAATACCACGACACGCGCGTGCAACTGCTCGACAATGTCAGCGTCGTGAAGGGGAATCACCTCATCAAGGTCGGCGCCGAAGTGAATTTCGTGAACTCCTCCCAGACATTCATCGGCTTTGCGAATGGCCGCTTCATCTTCAGCAGCGTGACGGGCTTCATCAACTATGCGACACGTGGCAACAACTACGTGGAGTGCAGCAACGGCACGTCAAACACGACGGGAGCGTGCCCCGGCAGCAGCAGCATCACCGGCCCGGTGCTGCTATACCTGCAGCAGGCCGGCGTCGGCGGCCGCACGGTCGAACAGTCCGGTACGCAGAGCCTTCCGCAAACCGATATCGCCGTGTACCTGCAGGATACGTGGAAGCCGACCCGAAGCCTCACGCTCAACTACGGTCTGCGCTGGGAAGCGCAGCAACAGCCCGATCCGCTCACTGACCCGGGCAGCGTGTTCTTCGCCCCATTCATTGGAAAGACGGTGACCAACAGCAAGGGATCGTTCACCTTCCCATCCAACGGCAAGATCCCCTCGGACCTCACGATGTTCCAGCCGCGCTTCGGATTGGCGTGGGATCGCGACGGCGACGGCCGCGAGGTCGTGCGCTTTTCTGCGGGTGTGTACAACGCGCGCGTTGCAGCGCTCAACTTCGCGTCGGTGCGCAACAACAACGGGTCGATCGGCCAGACGATCTTTCGCAACAGCTCGCTCACCGGCGTGCTCGGCGCGCCTCCGCGCATACAGGATCTGCTGCCGGCTCCTGGCGCGAATGCCGTGCCCTTCCAGCCCGGCATCTTCATCGTGGACCGGAACTACAAGAACCCGCGCACGATCAGCACGACCGCAGGGTACGAGCGCGCGCTCGGCAACGGCGGTCTCACCGGGTCGGTGTCCTACACCTACGCCAAATCGGATCGCCTCACGCGGTTCGTCAATCGCAACGACGCGATCTTCGGCGCGCCCTGGGGCACGGGACTCGCCGGTGGCAACGGCATCGGCGATCTCACGACCGTCGAAAGCACTGCGCGTAGTGAATACCACGGCGCGACGCTGGGACTGGCGAAGCGTGCGGGCAACCACCAGTTCGACATCAATTACACGCTGTCGTCGGACAAGTCGGATGACGACAACGAGCGCGATCCGTTCACCTTCCGATATGCCCGCGCCGATCGCCTCGATCGCGAGTGGGGCTATAGCGATCGCGATCAGCGTCATCGCCTGAACGCGTACGTGCTCTCGAAGCTGGGAGGCGGATTTCTGCTCAACAACCGCTTCAGCTACGCGTCGGCGCAGCCCGCAAGCCAGTCGTGTGGCACGAACAACGCGGGCACGGGCAAGCGCGCCTCGAGCGGCGGCGACCGTGTCTGCCCCAACGGCACCATTCTCGACCGCAACACCCTGCGCCGCGCCAATGAGTACGCCGGCTGGGATCTACGCCTCACGCGCCCGTTCGGTCTGCGCAATGGCCGCTCCATCGAACCGACACTGGAAGTATTCAACGTGCTTGGCCGCAACAATTTCCGCGATCCCGCGTTCGGTTCGCTGCTGTTCAATTTCGACGGGACGATCCGCAACGGGCTTGGCGATCCGCGGCAGATTCAGGCCGGCGTTCGGTACGCGTTCTGAAACACCGCCCGCGCTGACGGTCGCGCGATGAGTGGACGAGCGAGGGGCATGGTCAACGATCGTGCCCCTCGCTCGTCGATGCAAAAGCTCACCGACGCGGAGCACCAACGACCACGACACGAGCGGCGCCAGACGCTGCTACGTCCTCAGCGACAGTGCCACACTCAACGCCAACATCACGACGGCGGGCACAGATTTGCGGATCGGGTCTTTGATCTTCATATGCATGATGATCGCACCAACCATGAGCACGGCGACAACGACCGCCGCAAGCTTTACCGGTACCGACCACACGAGCCCGGTGAGCAGGATGACGCCGGCCAAGACCTTGAGCAGTCCGACGACATAGAACGCCGCCGAGGGCAGCCCATAGGCATCGAACTCCTCGCGCAAGGAAGTCGCCCCGCCGCCCCGGTAGGCCGTGCCGCGGTCTCTCCGAACCGCCCAGACGTTGAGCAGGCCGAGGCCCAAGAGCAGCTGCAGGATGTGGTTCAAGGTCAGAGCAGGCATGAGCAGCGCTCCAGATATCGTGATGTTCGGCAGCGCGGGCGGACCGCGTCGCCCGAGCCATTCCCATGACCGTTGCGTACCACATATCGACGGTTCTGTCGATCGGATTGTTCCTGTGGTACGGCGTCGCCTGCCTCGTTGCCGATGGCATGGCCACCGAGTTCAGGCGTTTCGGCCTCAGCCGCTACCGGAAACTGACTGGCGCGCTCGAAGTGCTTGGTGCCATCGGCCTCGCGGCGGGATATGTGGTGCCGATCGTCGGTGTGTTCAGCGCGCTCGGACTTGCCATGCTGATGCTGCTCGGTGTCGCGACGCGGATTCGGGTCCGGGATTCGTTGCTTGAGTCCGTGCCGGCAGCATTCCTGCTCTTCGTCAATCTGTTCATTGCGCTATACGCGTGGCAACGTTTGTCGCGCGCGTAGGCGAGCGAATCGATCGCGGAGAGTTTGCGCGACGCCTATCGCGCGGCCTTCGACAGGCGTGCCATGGTCTTGCCCATGTGCAAGCTCGGCGATCCGGGGAGAATGTTCCAGGCGTTGATCACGACCACCATGTCGAGCTCAGGAAAGGCGATCGGAAACTGCCCGCCAAAACCCGATCCACTCCAGACGAACCTGGTCGCAT
Source organism: uncultured Gemmatimonas sp. (assembly GCA_964456595.1). Taxonomy (GTDB): domain Bacteria; phylum Gemmatimonadota; class Gemmatimonadetes; order Gemmatimonadales; family Gemmatimonadaceae; genus Gemmatimonas. The sequence goes on from CAYWCJ010000013.1 coordinate 10,135, forward strand.
CACGCGGATCGGCGTAGAGCCACCACTTGAGTCCATACTTCGCGGCATTGGGCTGCGCACCAGTGGACACCACTGGAGTCACCGACGCGCGCACCCAGTCTTGCGAAACGATCCGTGCGCCGTTCCACGAACCGTCGCGCAGGAACAGGTGCCAGATGCGCGCGAGATCCCGCGCCTCGAGATAGAGTCCACCTTCGGTGTCGAGCGTCCCCGCAGGCGTCCGTTTCCAGAACCAGCGGTCGATGCCGAGCGGTGCGAAGAGGTGTGTGGCGGCGTACTCCTCGAGGTCGATTCCAGTCGCCTGCCGAAAGATGTGCGCGAGCAGCACGCTCTCGCCGCTGCTGTAGTTGAACTGCGTTCCCGGTTCGCGCATCATCGGGCGGTCGATCGTGAACTGCACCCAGTCCGCACTCGCCTCCAGCGCACTGGCGGTGTTCTTCGGATCGATGTACGGCAAGTTCTCGTTCCAGTCGATCCCACCCGTCATCGACAGCAGGTGACGCACCGTCATCCGGCGCTTCCGGTCATCGATATTCGCGACGGTGGTGGTGTCGAAGAACGACAGCACCGGCGCATCGATGCTCTTGAAATCGCCTCGTGTGATCGCGGCCCCGATCACGACCGACGCGATCGTTTTCGTCACCGACTGCAGGGTGTGCAGGTCGCCGCGCCGATAGTAAGGATGCCACCACGGGTTGAAGTAGTTGAACGGTCCCGTGATATCGTGCGCATTGAGCGCATTACGTACCCGCGAAGAATCACCGTAGGCCGCATCGTAGTCGTGCGGGTAGCGCCTGTCGAAGGCGATGCGTCCGTGCCGGATGACGAGCAAACGGTCCACGTAGCCATAGCGACCGGCCTTGATCTCGGCGTCCAGACTATCGAGCACCTTCGCATTGAGACCGACCGCCGCCGGCGCGACGGTGAGCCACGCCCCGCGCGGCGTTGAGGTCCGGCCAGGAGTCTGCGCGTCGGCGGATGCGCCAATGAGAAAGAGCGCGATGAATAGCACCAGATGGCGACGCGGCGACATGGACCCCCTCGCGTGAATGATCGGGACAGCCTCCCAGTGAGCACTGTCGTCGTGCGAAAAGGATCCGACGGCGCAGGGCATTACACAAGCGAACGTGCGCGTGCATCGAATCGGAGGCGGGTCAGAGAGGCTACGCTACGCTCGTGCCGCCGTTCCTGCGATACCGGCAGGTTTTCTGGTGAGTCGATGCGGAGAAGCTTGAATTCACGCACCGCCCGGAGTACGTGCAGTTCGCGCTCGAGCGCGGGATGCCAACGCCTTGAGCGATCGGCGCGTCGGGGCCCTGCGTCAGGCGTGGCGCGCGCGCTTGCGGCCGACCACCCGGTAGAACGCCCCAACGGCGAGCGCGGAGCGCCGCGCGAGCGCGTGGCGCACGAGCGCGTTGTAGGTGCGCGCGAGCGTCGCGCGCGCGGCCGATGCCCCCGCGATCTCCTCGTCGGGAATAAACGGAATCAGCAACTCGATGTCGAAGTGGGTATTGCGCGCCACCAGCCGCCGCATCTCCCAGGTGCTGAGCAGGCGCGTGTACGCGTAGCTCATGCCGCTCCGTCGCTCCGCGTAGGGCTGCTGCCAGCGGCGCGGGAGCCAGCCGACGCCCCAGACGCGCACGTGTGGTTCGGGCGCCAGGCTGAAGCGGTTCGGCGTCGCGAGCGCCAGCGCGCCGCCGACGGCGGTGACACGATCGAGCTCGCGCAGATACGCCGCCTGGTCCCCGACGTGCTCGATCACGTCCAGCGACACGACCCCGGAGACCGCGCCGTCGGCGAGCGGGAGCGACTCCGCGAATCCGGCCGCCAGGATGGGAGTGCCGCCGAACGCTTCGATCAGACGCTTCGCGACCACCAGCCACACCATCGACACGTCCAGTCCGATGCCGACGCGACCGTCCGCCGCCGCAGCGGCGAGGAGCGTCCCGGGTCCGCAGCCGAGGTCGAGGAAGGGTCCCTCGCACGTGGCGGCGTCGAGCCAGCCGGTGATCTCGCGGCGCAGACGATGGGGCTCCTCGAGCACGCGTCGGGTCCGGTACTCGGCTTTTTCGCCCTTGAGATTCCGGACGGCGCGAAAGACGTGGCGCACAACCTCCGTGAGATCGAGGTCGGCAAGTTCCTCGGCAATGTGCCGCGCCTGCTCGCGATCCTCGTCGCAGTCGATCCACGAGGACGCATCGATTCGCAGGTCCGGGATGCCCGCGACCGCCGGGTAGACCGTGCCGCAGGACGCACATTCCACCGCAGCGTCCGCCCGAGCACCGAGCGTTCCGCGGCAGTGCGGGCACCGCCAGATCATCGTCGTCGTGCCTGCGAACGGGGCCGCACGCGGCGCCGCCGCCGCCGCACGCGAGACTGCTGGTTCGGATGAGACATGGGAGTACATGAGGGTCGTCTGGCGGCGAGGCGTTTGCGCAGCGCACGGTTTCCGTCGGGCGTACGCAAAATGGCGCTTGGGCTCGAGGAGTTGGGCGCCGGTCCCGCCTCACCTTACCGCCCCGTGCTGCGCGGCGCGAGTTCCACAGGGTCCGGCGCGACGTGGGCTTGTGGAGCGCGCTGCTGGCCGTGGTGCATACCGTCGCCAGCCTCCAAGTGCACTTCGGCGGCGAGGTGGCGCGCTATTTCTGGGCCGAGGTGACGTCCTCGCGTCCCCGCCTCGACGCGAACGGTTCCACCAACGGGACACGCCCTCATCGACCATGCACTCGAGCGGCGCGCCGAGCGGCGTTGCTTCGATACCGCATAGATGTGTCGCGCGAAGGACACACTTCACTCTCTTGCAAAAACCTCCGGTCATAAGCATCATGCCTATTGTTGAGAGCGCCCGCGAGGCTGGAAAGTCCCGCGCGTGAGTCGGGCGGCGCCTCACCATCGCGTGCGCCCCGTTTCGTTTTCCGCGTCCCAGGGGGTCTGGCCATCTCCCTTCTGCGCGACACCCATGAAATAGGTAATCCTGGCGCGTGCTCTCGAGATCCGTCTCTCCGATGAGCCGACGTTTTGTCCGAAGTCGATAGGGAAGATCGGCGGCCCGCCGATCCTCTGGAGCGTGATTGAGCGCTTTGTTGAACTGATGGACACCGTGCGCGAGAAGCAGAAGCTCGAGGCGCCGTGTCGCAGCGGTAAGCCCCCCCGGATGCTGCAGCTCGGCCATCGGCCGACTTCGCCGCCGACCGTTCGGGGCCGCACGAGACCCACCAGCTGGCGCTCGACGGCGCGAAGGCTGACGCGCGACTAAACTGGCGCCCGACGCTCTCCCTCGACGAGACGGTCGATCAAACGGCCGAGTTGTATAGCAGTTGCTACGACGACCCCGCGTGCGCTCCACGATGGTGCACGAGCAGTTGACCGTCAACGAACGCCGCATCGACGGCGCGGAACAACCTCACTGATGGATGCCACCGTGAACGCCACGACCCAGGACACCGCCGTTCCACTGCCCGCAACGATGATCCGCGTGCCCTACGGCCAGACGGTGCACGGCGAGGAGGAGATCGCCGCCGTTACCGACGTGCTGCGAACCTCGACGCAGATGGGACCGCGCGTGCGCGCCTTCGAACAGCGCGTTTCCGCGCTGTTTGCCAAGAAGCACGGCATCATGGTCAATTCGGGGTCGAGCGCGAACTATCTCGCGGTCGAACTGCTTGGACTTCCCGCGGGCGCCGAAGTCATCACCCCGGCACTGACGTTCTCCACCACGGTCGCGCCGCTCGTGAAGTTCGGGCTGGTGCCGTCCTTCGTGGACGTCGAACCCGACACGTTCAACATCGACGTGGACGGCATCGAGAAAGCGCTGACGCCGCGCACCCGCGCGCTCATGATCCCGTCGCTGATCGGCAACATGCCGAATTGGGACCGCATCGCCGAGATCGCCCGTGCGCACGGACTGCTCGTCGTCGAGGACTCGGCCGACACCCTCGGCGGCACGCTGCAGGGCGTGAGCACCGGGACGCGCTCGGACATCAGCACGACCAGCTTCTACGGCTCGCACGTCATCAACTGCGCAGGCAACGGCGGCATGCTGTGCGTCAACCGCGACGAGTGGAACGAGGAGGCGCGGCTGCTGCGGAGCTGGGGCCGGAGCTCGTCGTTGTTCGTCGAGTCCGAGTCGATCGAGAATCGCTTCAACGTCGAGGTCGGGGGCATTCCGTACGACGCGAAGTTCGTGTTCGAGCGGCTGGGTTACAACCTCGAGCCGTCGGAGATTGGCGCGGCCTTCGGGCTGGTGCAGCTCGACCGGCTGGAGTCGAACATCGCGACCCGCGAGCGGAACTTCGCGCGCCAGCTCGCCTTCTTCGCGGACTACGAGGAGTGGTTCATGCTGCCGCGGCAGGCGGCCGGCTCGCGCACGGGGTGGCTCGCCTTCCCGCTCATCGTGCGCGACGATGCGCCCTTCATCCGGCGCGACCTGCAGATCTTCCTCGAGCGCCGTCAGATCCAGACCCGCACGGTGTTCACGGGCAACATCCTGCGGCAGCCCGGCTTCGTGGGCATCGAGCGTCGCGAGTCACCCGACGGCTACCCGAACGCCGACCGCGTCATGCGGGGCGGCATGCTGATGGCGTGCCACCACGGCCTCAGCGAGCAGCAGCTCGACTACCTGCACGACCAGTTCCGGCACTTCGCCGCCCAGTTCCGGTAGGCATGCGGATCGCCTTCAATGGCCAGCGGCTGGCCGGCCAGCGGCTGGGCGTCGGGCGATATATCGAGTACATGCTGCGTCACTGGGCCGACATGTTGACGGCGCAGGAGACCGTCTCGCTGTTCGTCCGGCAGCCGATCGAGGGCGATCTGCAGCAGCTCGGGCCGCGCATCCGCCCTGTCCTGCTCGAATCGCGTCTGTCGGGCATCCCCTGGGAGAACCTTCGCCTGCGCGGGCCGGCCGCGCAGCACGACGTGCTGTTCTGCCCGGCCTACACGGCGCCCGTCGGCTATCGCGGGCGCTACGTCGTCGCGACACACAGCATCAACGAGGTGCATCCCGGCTCACGCGCAACCATGCACGACCAGACGTACGCGCGGCTCTATCGCTACTGCGCGCAGCGCGCCGACGCCGTGATTGTTCCCGCGGAGGTCACCCGGGACGCGGTCGTCGAGCACTATGGCATTCCCAGAGAGCGCGTGGCCGTCGTGCACCAGGGCGCCGACGACGCGTTCCAGCCGGTCGTCGACCCCGCGGTGATCCGGGCAGTTCGCTCGCGCTACTTCGGCGGCGACCGGCCGTACATCCTCTTTGTCGGCAAGTGCTCCGCGCGTCGGAACATCCCGATGCTCGTGCGCGCGTTCGCGCGGCTCCGCACGGAGCGCCGCATTCCGCATGGGCTGCTCCTCTTTGGACCGAACCACGAGGGGCTGCCGCTCGAGGACCTCTGTCGCGAGCTGGGCGTCGCGGAGCACGTCGTCCAAACGGATGGACGCATCGCGCATCACACGGAGCTGGTGCCGGTCTACGCGGCAGCCGACGTCTTTGTGCACCCGTCGGAGTTCGAGGGATGGTCGATCACGACGGTGGAGGCGATGGCGTGCGGCACACCGGTCGTCGCCGCGAATCGGGGCGGGCTTGCCGAGGTGGCCAGCGGCCACGCCTTGATGGTAAACGATCCGTCCGTCGATTCGCTCGTGAACGCGATCGGGCGGGTGCTGGAGGACGAGGCGCTTCAGCAGGACCTGCGACGCCGCGCCCGGGCGCGTGGCCGCGCCCTCAGCTGGAGCGCGAGCACGAGACAGACGCTGGACGTGGTGCGGGGCGTCGCGGCAGGAAACCGAGACTTCCCACGGATAGACCAATAAACCAGAGCGTGTGTCGTGCCGGCAAGGGTACGACCCTCCTCATACTCTCCCGCTTGGAGCACGCTGCTCACCTTCTTCCGCATCCTTCCGATCTGACCCACGCGTCGTCGCGTAACGGACGTCAGCGGGCCTGCGCGTAAGCCGGGAGGCTACCTCCGACCTCCCGGAACCAACCCACCGTTCGCTCCAGCCCTTCGTCGAGGGCCCAGCGCGGAGACCAGCCCAGCACCGCGCGCGCGCGCGTCGGCGCGCCCGAGGTGCGCCACATCTCGCCGGCGATCGGCGCCCGCGCTCCCGCCTCGACCGCGGACCGACCGCCCGTGAGGACGGCGAGGCGCTCGACGGCGTCGAGTACCCGCGTCTCCGTGCCCGAGCACAGGTTGAAGGTGCCGCCGCCGGCGGCCTCCACGCAGCAGGCACGTGCCAGACCGTCCGCGACGTCGTCCACGTGAACGTAGTCCCGCGTCTGCGCGCCCGACGAGATGCGCAGCGGCTCGCCGCGCAGCCCCCCCAGAATCGCGTAGGGCACCAGGCGGTAGGCGGCCTCGAAGGGCCCGTACACCGCGAACGGCCGCACCGTCACGACGTCCAGCCCGCGCCGCGCGCCGAACGCGCGCGCCAGCAGGGTCGCAGACGCGCGCGACGCGCCGTACTCCGACGTCGGCCGGAGCGCGTCCGTCTCATCGATCGCGATGCCCGGCCCGTATTCGCCGCTCGAGCCCACGAGTACGAAGCGGCGGACGCCCAGGCGCTGCGCGCCCTGCAAGGCATGCAGCGTACCCGTGACGTTGGTTGCGACGAGCGTCGCGATGTCGTCGAACGACTGATCGACGCCCGCTGCCGCCAGGTGCACCAGGGCGTCGATCCCATCCGGGGGCGCCTTCTCGCCACTCGCAAGCTCCGCAAGCGAGGCCGTCAGGCGCGCGTAGTGGCCGTCCACGGGCTGCAGGCGCCAGTGATCCGAGTTCTCGCGATCGAGTACGGTGACCGCGGCGCCTCCGGCGACGGCATGGCGAACGAAGGCGCTCCCCACGAAGCCCGTGCCGCCGGTCACCAACAGGCGCAGGCCGCGCAGCCCAAGTAACGGTTCGTTCACGCAAGCACATCCAGCATCGCATTGTCGAAGGGCACCAGCGGCCGGCCGTCGCGCATCCGCTCCACCAGATCGGGGTTCGCGAGCAGCAGTCGTCCATAGGTCACAAGATCCAGCAGACCCGCGTCCAGCTCCGCCAGTGCCTCGGCGGCCGTGAGCGACGCGCCGCCGAGCAGCAGGTGCGGCCAGAGCGGACGCAGCATGCGGATCACGCGGCCCGACGTCTCGAAGTAGTCGGAGCGCGCGCAGCTCACGTCGAGCATGCGCAGGCCAAGCACGTCGAGCGAGGGAATGAGGTACGCGAGCATCGCCGGTAAATCCGGCCAGTCGTACGTACCGTTCATCCAGCGCGACGGCGAGATGCGCACCATCACACGGTTGGCACCGCACTCCGCGAGCACCGCCGCCGTCAGGTCGAGCGCGAACCGGCATCGGTTCTCCACCGAGCCACCGTACGCATCCGAGCGATCGTTCACCCGCGCGTCGAGAAACTGGTCGGGCAAGTAGCCGTGCGCGAGGTGCAACTCGACGCCGTCGAATCCTGCTCCGAGCGCCGCCGTCGAGGCGCGGCAGAACTCGTCGTACACGGCCGGCATCTCGTCGGCGCGGAGGGCGTGCGGCACCGCGTACGGCTTCCCGTTGCGCCGGTTGATGCCGTCGGCGTTCCGCGTCGTCGCGCTCACCGGCTGTACTCCGTCCGTGTAGTCCTCGTGCGAGATGCGACCCGCGTGGAGGAGCTGCGCGAAGATCTGCGCGCCCGCCTCGTGCACGGCGTCGGTGACGAGACGCCAGCTCTCGATCTGCGCGCGCGTGTGCATGCGCGGCGCGTCCGGAAAGCCATCGGCCACTGGCGCGATCGCGGTCGACTCGGTCAGCACGAGCCCCACACCATGCGCGGCGCGGCGCGCGTAGTAGGCGGCCATGGCCTCCGTCGCGACGTGGCCCGGCCCCGCGAAGCTGCGCGTCATCGCCGTCATCACCACCCGGCTCTGCAGTCGGCCGAGCAGCGGATGCTCCCACGGAGCGCACAGCGAGCCGGTGATGTCCGGGGCGACCCCGCTATCCATTGTTCCGGGCATCCTGCAGGCGGAGCGCGTCGAAGTGCGGGCGGCCGAGGTAGTCGGCCAGCGCCGCTCGCCACGGCCGTTGCCGGTTGAGTCCCTCGCGGTCGAGCCGCTCGTTGGCGGTCACCATGCGATGCGGCCGCCGCGCCGCCTCCGCCGCGCTGAACACCTCGGCCGGGCACGGTCGCAACTCCACGCGCTCCGTCAGACCCAGCGCGTCCACGCAGGCCTGCGCCGTGTCGAAGAAGGTCGCCTCACCGAGCGCGCCCATGTGGTAGATGCCGACGCCGCCGTGCGCGAGGATCAGCAGCACGTTGCGCGCGTGGTCGAACGTGTACGTCGGCTGCCAGATGCGGTCACCAACCTCGCAGTGTGTCTGGCCGTCGGCGAGCATGCCGCGGAGTGTGCGGGTGAACTGTCCGACAAAGTTCTTGTCCTTTTCGTCGCCGCCGAAAAACCCGGCCAGGCGCACGGCGAGCGTGCCTGGCACGGTGTCGAGCAGATGTCGCTCGGCCTCGAGCTTAAGGCGGCCGTATATCAAGCCCGGTGTGGGCTCGGTGGCCTCCGTGACCGGCAGCACGCTGCCGTCGAAGATGAAAACGGACTGCGAGTAGAACACGCGTGCGCCCGTGGCGCGCGCGAGCGCCGCGACGTGTCGCGTGCCATCCACGTGCACGGCACGGGCGAGCGCCGGCTCGCGCTCGCACAGGTCGGCGCTCGTGAGGCCGGCGCAGTGCAAGATCACGTCCGGGTGGTCGCGCTCGCACGCGCGCACCGCCGCGACGTCGGTGACGTCGAGCGCGGCATGCGCGTATGCGCGCACGGTCACCGCGTCGCCGAGCGGCGCGAGCGCCTCGACGAAGGCGCGGCCGAGCATTCCATCGGAACCCGTGATGAGCACACGTCGGCCCACGAAGGCGTCGCGAATCGCCGACTGGTCCTGCGCGGTGTACGCTGCGCCGTTCCCTTCTGGACTTCCGGTCATCGCGTAGGCTGCGTTACGAGCGGCACGCCGTTCACGCGGCCCGATGCCTGCACCAGGTCGAGCGCCGACGCCTCATTGTGGAGGGCGATCCGTTGGAGCTTCGGCCGCTCGAGACCGATGCGCGCAAGCAGCCGAGCCGAGCCGCAGCCGAGTTGAGCGACCATCCCCTCGGCCGACCGAAACGGCAGGACGAGGTTCAGTTGCAGCACGTCGCGGTCGTTCGACGACGCGTCCGCACCAAGCGGCTCGATTCCCATCGAGTTCCACTGTCCAGCCCAGAACTGCCGGCCATAGTTGGTCTGGTTTGCGGCCGTCTCGCGGGACGTCGCCGATAGCGGCTGTGTAGCCATGCAGTCATTCCTCTTGGCGGCAAGTCCCTGCAGATGAGCGCGTCACCGAGACGATAGCGGACCTCTTTCGACGCCGCAAGCGACCGGAATCGTGATGCTCGGCACTCTACTCGTCGGCTGGGCACACGACGCTCCGGTGCCCAGGTCGCGGGGATTGTAAGGCACGCGCGTTGAACCCCAGCTCCACGTAGAGCGCGTCGAGGATGCGCCGTGACCGTGTTAACCCGGGCGCCCGGCCACCGCACCAACCGCCTCGCCCACCGCCCACGCAGTGGCGAGCGCGAGGAAGGGCAGCACCACCGACGCGAGTTCGCCCCGCGGACGACCTGCGCGGGCGCCCGCCCGGGCCGCGCGCATCAATAGCGCGAACGGGACGAGAGGCGCCGCCAGGACGATCTGCCAGCGCCGACGCCCGCCGGACGCGACACGCCACGCACCGAAGTGCGCGCCATGGGCGAACCGCTGCCGCACGAGGCGCGCCAGCCGTGGAGCGCCGCCGAACGATGCGTCCATACCCGGCAGGAGCGCCAATGTGACGCCGTCGGCGCGCATGTAGTGATGCGTCTCGACCTCCCAGAAACCGTGACGCAGACTCTGGGGGTAGCGCAGCAGCACGTCGCGACGGTAGGCGGCGTTGTCGCCGGCCACGTCCCGGACCTCGCGTGCCGGCTCGTCCACCGTCCCCAGAAACGCGGCGTAGCGGAGGTAGAAGATCGCCCGCGCGGTGCGCGAAGCCGTCGCGTCGAGACGCAGGCGCCCCCCAACGCCTCCAGTCGTTCCGCGCAGTCCGTCCACGAGCGTGCGCGACCAGCCCTCTTGGACGACGCACTCATTGATCGTGAACGCGACGGCCGTACCTCGCGCCGCCGCGAGCCCCTCGCCCCACAAAACAGGTACGAGCGCCGAGCGCTCCGCGTGCAGCGCGCGCAGGGGCACGCCCGCCGCAGCGGCCAGCGTCCGGTACGCGTCGGCGCGCCCCGCGAGCTCGCCCACCAGCACCAGCTCCCCTTGCATGGTGGACGCCTCCCGCACGAGTGCTGTCAGCCAAGCGGGAGCTGCTGGGCTGTCTCGGTCAGCCCGCACGTCGCTGACGGCCACGACGATCGACAACGGCGGGACGCTCATGACCGGCCGACGACGGGCGTATTGCGGTGCCCCGCGTCAAGCAGCTCGCCACGCGGCGCCGTCTCCCCGTCGCGGATGCCGTGCATTATTCGCTCGAGGGCGAGCGCGACGTCGAGCGTCTCTTCCGCCGAGATGGGCGCGGCGCTCCGGCGGGCGGCGGCGGCGTAGAATCGAGAGATCAGCGTGCGGAGCCCGGGATACGCGGGCTCGCGCGCCATTGCGCGGCGCACGAGGTTGGTTGCCGCTCTCATGAACGTCGCGCCACTCGCGACGAAGGGTTGCGAGATCTTGCCGACGCGCGTCGCGCGTCCATGCAGCGTCGTCGCGAAGCCGTGGAAGAGGTCCACCTGGACCGTGCCGCGTGCGCCGATGACGCGCAACTGGTTCGTCGTCGGCCGCCCGCCTGTCGACACCAAGATGGCGATGGTTGTCTCGCCGATCACGGTATCCGCACGCAGCTCGCCAGGTGCCGGGTGACGCGTGTACCAGTCCGCCGAGCCGAGGCGCGGCCCCAGAAAGCGCCGGGCGAGCGCGAGCGGATGGGGCAGCACCTCGGCCGCGACGCGGTCCCGGCCGGCTGCGTCGAGCTGTGCGGCGCCCGCTGTGCACGCGACCGCGTCGAGGTGCAGGATCGGTCCGATGGCCGGCAGCAGCTCCAGCGCGTCCAGCACCCCGCGCTGAAAGAGGAACTGGTGCACGGGCACGAGCAGGCGCTCGCGTTCGTCCGCCAGTGCCAGCAGCGCCCGCGTCGTCGCCGCGTCCGGCGCCAGCGGCTTCTCGGCCACCACGTGGCAGCCCGCGCGCAGCGCCTCCTCGATCAGCCGGGCGTGCAGCGCCAGTGGCGCGCACACGTGAACGACTTCCACGCGGCCCGACGCCAGCGCCGCCGCGAGGTCCGGGGCTGGCTGCGCGCCCGAGTGCCGCGCGGCCAGCTCCGCGGCGCGAGCCGCCTCGGGATCGACGACGGCGACGACCGCGTGACCCGCCTGCACCACGGCATGCGCATGCCAACGTCCCATCAACCCCGCGCCCACGATCGCCGCACGAAGGGGCCGATGGCCGGCCTGCGACGCCGTCACGCCAGTGCCGCGGCCGGCAGCGCTCCCGTGTGCACCGGCCCCAACTCCCGTGCCGCCGGCGCGTCGAGGACGAGTCGCTGACCGGTGGCGGCCGAGTGATAGCAGGCGGCGATGACCTCCAACACGTCGCGGCCGCACTGCGCGCTGGCCAAGGGCTCCGTGCCGTCCCGGAAGGCCGCAAACGACTGCTCGAGGAGGTACCGCGTGGCGACCATGTTGGGATCCTTCGGATTGCGCGCGAGCAGTTCGCGAGCGTTCCCGCGCTCGCGCCAAGCCATCCCCGACACCCCATACTCGAATCGGACGTGGGGACGCATGCTCCGGTGCAGCCCGGCCGTCACACGCGCCCGGCCGCCGAACGACGCGCGCAGCGACGCGGTGGGCGTCTCCGCGCGCACCTCGAAGTACTGCCGCTCGCCCTTGCACAGGCGATTCTGTACGATCTGCGCGAGCCGCCGGTTCGAGAACTCCAGTGTGACCAGCGCGACGGCATCCGTCTCGCCCTCGCGCACGCCGCACGTGGACGTCGTGGCCGACACCGCCACGGGCTTCTCCGCGAACAGTGCCATGAGGAAATCGACGATGTGCACGCCGGCCTCGTACAGCGTGCGCTGCAGCATCTGTCCGCGCCAGCCCGGCTCCGCCCACGGCGGCAGGTCCAGTAGCTGCCAGACCTGCGCGAAGACGACCTCCGACGGCTTCGTGGCGTCACGCAGCGCGCGGAAGATCGGCATCTCCCGGAACTCGTGGTTGAGCGCCACCATTCGGCCGGCCGCGGTCGCCGCTGCGATGATCTGGTCGGCTTCTTCGAGACTGGAGACGAAAGGCTTCTCGCAGAGCACGTGGGCCCCCGCCGCCAGGCTTCGTAACGCATACGACGCGTGCGTGTCGGGCGGCGTCGCGATGATGACGACCTCTGGCGCGGCGGACGCGAGCATGGTCTCGAAGTCGTCGAAGACCGGCACCTTGAAGCGCTCCGCCGCCCGCGCGCGATGGCCGGCGTCCGGATCGACGGCCCCGACCACCTGCACGCCCGTCATGCCCTCGAGCGCCGGCAGATGCAGGGTGAAGCCGGCGTTGCCCAGCCCGACGAGTGCGACGCGAAACGAAGTCATGAGCGGAGATCGGAGAGGAAGACGAAGAAGAAGGCGGGTCAGCGCGCGGCGCGGCAAAGCGCGAGGATGGTACGCCCCATCGGTAGCTGCACGCCGGCCGCGACGGCCCGACCTTCCAATCGGAGCCAGGAACGCTTCAGTCGGTCCAGGCGGCCGGGCGGCGCGGGCGCGGCGAGGAGGCCGTGATAGCCGGCCGACCCCGAGCTCTTGCGCGCCCGCAGTTCCCGAGGAATCTCCGCCAGCCCGAGCAGCGCATTGACGCGGCTCAGGCGCAGGACGTCGAAGCCGCCTTGGTGCAGCTTCTGTCGCAGTTCCCCCGCATCGTACTTCCGGAACATCGCATCCGGGTCGTCTTGGGTGCGCGGAAAGCCCTGCGCGTTGGTGCGCAGCACGAGCAGTCCACCCGCCCGCAGCACGCGGCGCATCTCCGCGATCGCGGTGATATCGCCGTCAGGATGGGGGAGGTGCTGCACCACGTCGAGGGTCACGACGAGGTCCACGGACGCGTCCGCCGCCGGGATCGCCAGCGCTGACGCCAACTGCGCGTCCTCGCCCATCTGGCAGGCGATTTGGACCGCGTCGGACGCCACATCGATTCCGCGATACGTCCAGCGGGGGTAAAGGGAGCGCAACCACGCCATCGTCTGGCCCGTGCCGCAGCCCACGTCGAGCGCAGCCCCGCGCTCTGGCAAGTTCGCCGAGCGGAGCAGGTCCGCGAGCGTGTCGCGCATGGCGGCGTTCCACCACGAGCCGGACTCGAGCGCGCCCATGCGTGTGTAGTAGTCCGGAGAAAAGATTCTCGGCGCGTCTGCAGTCATCGAACTCTCGGGAGATGTCGAGGAGGGGCGCCAGACAGCGGAGGCAGGCCGCGACGCCCGGAAGTGTGGATCGGCGATCGTAGACGTGTGCGATCGTGGAAGCGAGGCCGGTCGTGTACTCGACCCCGGCCCGTCATGCCGCACTCCGGCGGCGGCGGACCTGCAGCGCGTGGCGGACGGCCGCGACGTGTGAAGCCACCTCGGCAGGCCACCCGAAGAGCCCCAGAGCGACGACGTAAACCAGACCGCCCAGCAGCATCCGCACGGGCACCGCCATCCCCGCGCCCATCGCCCACAGGGCCACCGCCATCGTGCCGGCCGCCGCCGCCGACGGCAGCATCCCACGCACTCCGGTGTGCCATCCGGCCCGCCGTCCCGCGAGCACGCAGAGCGTGAGGGCCACGCCTTCGGACAGTGCCGTCACGACAGCCGCGCCGCGAGCGCCGTAGGTCGGGATCAGCACGAGGTTACAGAGCACGTTCACTGCGGCCGCCGTCGCCATGATCCCGAGTTCCCGGCGCGTCGCTCCAGAGGCGAGCAGGGCAACACTGTAGGCACCGTGCGCGAGCGCTAACCCGACGCTGAGCAGAAGCCAACGTAGCATCGGCCCACCGACCGCGAACTCGCGCCCGAATAGCAGCGACATGAGAGGATCGGCGAGCACGATGCCGCCGACAACGAGTGGCAACCCGATCGCGGCCAAAAGCTCCAGCGCCCGGGTGATGACCTGACCGAGGGCGGCGGGAGTCTGGGCGCGCGCCGCCGCGGGCCACAGCGAGGTCGTCAGCGCGACCCCGATGCCGAGCACGAGGAAGGTCACTCGATATGCCGCAGTGTACGCACCCACGTCCGCCTGTCGACCCAGCAGGCCGAGGAGCACGACGTCGAACGTGAGGATGATCGCACGCAGGAGGCTGGTGGCCCCTGGGGCCGCGGCGCGGCGCAGCAGCGCGAAGGCCGCGCCGAACACCCAGCGCCGAGCCCGCACTGCAAGCGGGAGGAGCAGCGCGAGGGCCGCGAGCAGCTCTCCGATGAATTGCGCGACCGGCACCCAGGCGACATCGGCTGGTCCCCGCACCAGCAGCAGCAACACGACCACCGACACGCCCTGTCCGGCCACCATCGCCGCTGCCACCCGCCCCCCCTGCCCAAGCCCCTTGCACGCCCACGAGGAATCAAGCGCAAGGGGGAACAGGGCCAGTCCGGCCAGACGCACGAGGGCCTGTGCGTCTGGCGCGAGCCCGAGAAAACCCACCGCGACCCACAGGCCGAGAAACGCGACCGCGGAGATGAGGCACCGCAGGACCGCCAGGCTGGCTACGAGCGCGGGGGCTTCGTCGGGCGCCCGCGCGACCTCGCGCGCGCCGATCCGTGCCGCGCCGCCCCGCACAAGCAGGCCGAAATACCCGCTGAACGCGATGGCGAACCCAACGAGTCCGAACCCGCTGACACCAAGTTGGCGCGAGAGATATGCCGCGCCGACGAAGGCAAGCGCCCGGCCTCCGACCTCGCCGCCCGCGAGCGCTAGCGCGCTGCCGAGGACGCCGTCGCGGCGAAGAGCCTGTGGCGGCCCCGCGTCGTCGCCGAGTGCGGCGCCGGCCGCTGCGTCGGACTCGCCCGTCGGCGCCCCGACGCTCGCGTCGAAGCTCGCGTCGACGTCCGATGCCCCCGTCGGTGTCGACGGTAGCACCTCCGCGCGATCGCTCGGGGCGGAGGCATGGGTGATAGGGCGCACCTCACTTGCCGGTCGGTCAGAGTGGCGCACTGGGCGTCAGGTAGCGGTCGATGGCGACACACGCCTCGTTGTCGGACGCGGGGCCAGGCGTGTGGCTCGGCCCCGCCCCGTCGGCGCCTGTCGCGCCCGGCCAGCGGAAGAGATAGGTGCGAGGCGGAAAGGTCGCGACCAGCTCCAGGTCGCGGCAGCGGGCTCGCAGGTGCGGCGCAAGATAGGGCAGCTCGAATACTTGGAGTCCTCCCAGTAGGACGAACTCGACGCTCGCGGCACGCAAGCTCCTCCAGAACGTCGCGCTGTCGCGCCGGGCAAGCGGCGCCAGCGGCAGAGTGAGCTTTCCCGAGTAGAGGTACAGCGGCTCACTCTTCGCCGACAGCGTGCGCGCAGTGGGCGGAAGGGAGTCCCGCACGTGCGCCGAGGCGGCGAAGAAGCTCGCCTGATCCGCGCTGACGCACGCCGCATCTGGCATCACGCGATCGCGCGCGCAATGCAGCCTGACCGACAGCTTCGCCGACTGCGCGGGCACGCTCGAGCCCACCAGCATCAGCGTCGCAACGGCGAGGACCGCGTTTACCGCCCGTTCTCCCGCGCGCGATACGACGTGCGCGATTCCAGTCAGCATGACACAGAGGACGACGGGAAGCAGCGGCTCGAGATACCGGGGGGACTGGTATGGCCAGACCAGCAGGAGCGCGCCGTTCGCGAGAAAAACCAGTGCCAGGAGCCGGTAGCGGACCAAGGTGCGCCAGAGTCCCACGCCGAGGCCGATGACGACGACGGCGACGATGATGAGGTTGTCGACGATCGTGCCCGGGATCGTCGGGATGCCGAGCATCGATGGAATCCCCTGCGTCGGATAGTACAGCGCGTTGGCTCGGAGCCGTTGCAGCAGCTCCACCACGGGGCCCGCCGCGCCTCTGCCACTCACGGATACGGGATCAGACGACTGCGTGCTCACCATCAGGTCGGCCGCGTACGAGCTACCGGCGACCGTCATCGGATCCGATAGCGTCCACCAGAGCAGCGCGGTCACGACGATGCCCGACGTGACCGCGACGATCGTCGCATCGCGGTACCGTCGCTCGAGCAGCCAGTGGGCCACGACCGCGGCCGGCAGCGCGATTCCCGCGCTACGCATGAGCGGAGCGCAGATGGCGGCGACCGCAATGATCGCGACCTGTTGGCGGCCCCGCGGCAGGCAGACGCTTGCCCACAGCGCAACCGCCAGGCAGAGCGCGAGTGCTCCTTCGGAGGCAACCTTCCCCGCCGAGTCGAGGAGCGAGGCATTGGCGGCGAGCGCCAGCAGCGCGGCGGTGGCGAGTCGTGGGCCGAGAGCGCGGTGCGCGGCAAGGAACGTCAGCGCCAGCGTCGCGACCCAGAGAGCCACCTGCAAGATGATCAGCCAGTCGAACCCCTCGCCGCCGATCGCCGTCCACACCGCCAGCAGGGCAGGGAAGCCGGGCGGATACATGTGGTGCAGGGGGGCGCCCGGCCACATGAGATCCTGAAACGAGCCCGCGCGCAGCGATCGGGCGAGCACCAGGTACCGTACGTCGTCCTGACGCGTGAGAATGCCAGGCTCTCGCCCCAACCATGCCAGCACGGCATGCAGCGCGAGCAGGGCCACCGCAGCCCATCGCGCTTGGGCGAAGTCGTCGCGCACCGCAGGCGCGCCGTCGCGCCCGGTCGCGTCGGCCGTCATCCTCGCCGTCGGTGTTCCCGACCGCGCCATCGACGACTCGTCCGTCCTCATGTCGTCACGGAGTCGAGTCGGGCGGCGACGCGGTACGACGCGTCCGAGAGCGAGCGGATTCTGCAGCGTCCCGTCGCTCGCGAGGCAGGTTGCACCACGGCGGCGGCCGTGCAGATCGCGATCCCGAACACTTCCTTGTGCACGGGCGCGAACGTGAGGAGCAGCACGTGCTCCTTCACCCACGCCTCCTCCGCGCGCGCCGACGTGGCATGTTGGCCGCTGCCACCGGCGCTGAGAGGTACGACCTGCAGCCGGGACGTGCCGCGAGACTCTGTGGTCGGCATGACAGGGATCGGGGGAGATACGGGCACCGAAGGCCGGCAGGGGCTCGCGCCCCCGCTCAGACCGCGGTGGCTTCGCCCGCGCGTGCACCCAGATGCACCCTCCGGCGGACACGGCATTGACGGCTTAGTATAGCATGCACAGCGCGAACCTGAGCTCCGCGTTCGGCTGAGCCACCGGGGCATCGACGCATTGCCGATCGCGACGCAACCAATCGCGGTCGCCGGCGCAAGCGCGAGAGTGGTCGGATGGCCCGCCCGTCGTCCGCTCGGGAAGGAACGTCGGAGAATGGTGTTTCCGCCGCACGACGAAAGTGTGTGAATGCTGCCTTTCGGAACGTCGTCGAACCGGCGTAATACAGCCGGCCCACCATCGAGAGGTTTTGCTCGACGGTCGTTCGCGAAGGGTTCGACAACGAGACCGCCTGGGCGGTCTCCTGTGGTCATCGCTTGGAAGCGGATCGGCTTAGCGACCCACCAGACTCCGCAGCACGTACGGCAGGATGCCG
>CAYWCJ010000014.1:0-24774 GCA_964456595.1 uncultured Gemmatimonas sp.
GCGCGCCGAGGGGAAGTGCAAGGAAGAGGAGTCCGAGAATGCGCATCGGTTACCAGTACCCGAGTGAAGGAATTCGTCGCCATAACGCCGAAGGGCTGACTCATATCGAATCATCCTCCAATACGGCATGCATGCGGCTCTCAACAGAATATCGGCGCCGGCGATGAATCGAGCGAGAAGCTGACCACGCTCGTTGCAGTCTGCCCTGCCGTCACCGATACGGGTAGGTGCCGCGAGGCCGAACCGTGCGACCTGCTCGAAGGTGACCTTCTTTACGCTCCATCCTCAGACCGCCGAACCATCGAGCATAGGAACTGGTTGGCACCACGGTGGCCAACGGGTAGCGTCCCGCACCCGCAGGACGCGATCACGGCGGTGGGCGGGCGGCGCCTCGCTGCGTCGCGGCCATCGGCACCAACAACGCCGCGAATGGCGGCCAGCCGCGCAAGACGTCGAACGCCGGCTCCGCGTGCACCGATGGCTCAACACCCATGCCCTCTTCCCGCGCCCGTCGCATCAACGACAGTGCGAGGGCGGAGTCTCCCAGCTGCGCGGCGATGGCAGAACGCCAGTACGACGACTCGCCCCAGCTCAATCCACGTGCGGCCTTGCTCAGTCGTTGCGCGCGCGCTTCGAGCGTCGACATCAATCGTCGTGCTTGCGCTGCGTCTCCCGCCGCGGCCGCGGCAACGCCGGCCAATCCCACCGTCGCAAACGCTGGCGGTGCCGCACTCGCCATCAGCGGACGGATCGTGCGCAGCGCACGCTCTGCGTAACCGTCCGCGCTACCATCCGCGTTGCCCGCCAGCAGCAAGGCGCGCGTGCGTTGTCGCACCGCTTCCGGCGACTGCTGTGCATCAGTCGGCAGCGAGTCGAGCCACGCCAGCACTTCACGCGCCAGCGCATGAGCACCCGCATGACCATGCGCCCTCCACTCGGCGGCCGCCACCAGACGCACCGCGCCACGTTCGGTCGCCGAGCTGGGCGAGGCGTCGAGTGAGGTGAAGAGCGCGCCGAGCGCCGGTCGATCGCCAAGCGCGGCGTGCGCGCGCGCGGCGTAGATCACCATGTCGGCATCGGCGGGGTACCGGCGCTGCGCATCGATCGCGGCGTCGCGCTCTTCGTCGTGTCGCGAGAGCATGTGCAACGCGTACGTGAGTTCGCGCCAGTACGCGCTCCATCCACGCAGTTCGCCGCGATCCGGGCCGAGGTGCCGCAAGACACTCACCGCCTCCGCAGGCCGATTCAGCTTGCGTGCGATCTCCGCCACCATGTACTCGCCGATCGTGCCCGGTGCGATGCGCGCCTGCCGCACGACCGCATCGTATGTTGCCGCGAGATCGCCGGTGAGCATCCCCTGCACCATGTCGAGCGTGCCCTGCTCCAGCGGACCCAGTCGATCGCGTTCGATGCGCAGACGCACCAGCAGTCGTTCGGCGCTCGTCGCATCGTTCAAGTTGAGATGCATGATCGTGGCGGCGATGCGCGGCATCGGATAGGACGAGTCGGCCGCCGCCGATTGCTCGAACAGGGCGAGCGCGCGTCTCGCATCGCCGCGTACGAACGTCTCCAGTCCCGCGACGTACAGGCGATACGCCTCGTACGTCGGTGGCGCAATCGCGCCCCGCAGATGTGTCACCGTGTCGGCGAGTGGGGCGAGCGACGCCAGCACACGCGTCCGCAGCAAATCGACACCCGCCATCACGCTGTCCACCGGCGTACTCACATGCTCCACCGGACGCAGCACGCGTCCGGATTGTGCATCGAGCAGCTGCGCCTGCAGATGCAACGTCCGTCGCTCGCGATACACCGCGCCGCGCACGACAATCGCTGCGCCCACCTCCTCGGCTACGCGCCGCCACGATGCGTCCGCACTGGCACCCGATCGCGCGCTCTTGTTGGGCTTCGCGCTCGAGCCTTGTCCGTCGTTGCCGCCGAACGCCTGCTCGATCGCCATTACGGCGGTCGCCGGCACGACCTCCATGCCGTCCACGCGTGCAATCCCCTCGGTGATCCAATCGGCCGCCATGCGACCGATCGTGGCCAGCGACGAATCCTGCGTCTCGTCGGTCAGTGGCAACACCAGCACGCGTGCACGGGCGACTGGTGTGGCGGCCGGCGCCGCCGATTCCGGTGATCGCAGCTTCACCACCAGCAACGTCGCGGCGACGAGACTGGCCGTGAGAGCAAGCGCGATCAGCGCTCGCCGGCCCGGACGGGTGGCGCTGTCGCCAGGCGGACCTGACGCGCGCGTCCGTTCCGACCTTTGCAGCGAATCTGTGGCGGCGCTGGCGACAGCGGCCACCGCCGAGACCTCAGCAGCACCCATGCGGGTGCGCTCAGCAGAGCGTGCAGGCGAAGTTGCATCCGAAGTTGCAGGCGACGTTGCATCCGAAGTTGCAGGCGACGTTGCAGGCGAACTTGCATCCGAACTTGCATCCGGACTTGCATCCGAAGTCGAAGGGGAGGCGGCAGGAGCGCGCTCACGCGATTTTCTTGCGCCCTCGTTCCGCAGCTCGGCGACGAGCGCGATCGTTTCGCCGGATGGCGCAACCTCGAGCTCCGCCAAGAGACGCGTTGCAAAGAGCGCGTGCTCCTGCAACGCACCGGCGCGATCGCCCGTGTTCACGAGGCACGAAAGCAACCGGCGGTGATACGCCTCGTTGAGTGGCGCCAACGTCTGCGCCTGCCGCGCGTGCGACACCGCCTCGCTCCACGCGCCGCGCTCCATCGCCAGCGTTGCGGCATTGGCCGCGGCCGCCGCCGCTTCCCGGCCAAACGACTCGCGCTGGATCGACACCCACTGCTCGAACGCCGGCGCGTCGTCTACCAGCAGGCCGGTCACGAACTCACCGCGATACAGCGAAAGCGCGTCCGCCAAACGCTGCTCCCGGAGGGCGCGCCGGAAGTCGCTCACGTCGCAGCGGAGACGGGACGAATCCACGCCCACGCCGTCGTCGCCGCGCGTCACGATCATCTCCTCGCCCAGCGCGCGGCGAAGAAAGACCAGCGCCTGCCGCAACGCCGCGCGCCCCCGCGACTCGTCGGAGTCCGGCCAGAACAGCCCGAGCAATCGGTCGCGGGAGACGAACCCGTCGCCCCCCTCGACCACCAGATACAGCAGCAACGCCGCTCGCCTCGGCTGCGACAGCAGCGTAGCCAGCGATCCCCGCGTCGGGTCACGAATGTCCAGCGAACCGAAGGCGGTGAGGACGATCATCGGGGTGGCGAAGCGAGTGAGGCCAATGGCAGTGAGACCGATCGGGGAGTTCGAGATCACGGCTGGATCACGCCCGGATAGCGCGCCTCGGACACTGTGCGCGGAAGGTCGCGTCGCCCACCGGCCGCGACAAGCCACGTCCGGAGACACGTCACCCGATAGTCGTGTCTCCGTCCACCTCTCGCCGAGTCGCGCCTCATGACTGCCACACCCTGGATCCGGATACTCCGCCGTTCGGCGGCCGTTCTACGGCGAGCCGTACTGCCGACTGTCCTGCTGGCCGCGCCCCTCGCCGCGCCAGCCGACCTGGCCGCGCAGGCACCGACGCCGCAGGCCGATCTGCTGGCCCGCGTCCGCGCACTGGGCACGCCCAGTTCGACCGACCGGCTCACCGTGTACTACGATCGCGGACACGAAGCCAAGGCGGTGCGACTGCGAACGCTGGTCCAGGACGCGCTGCAGTTCTTCGCCGATTCGCTCGGGGTGTCACCCGAACTGTCGCTCGCCGTTCTCGAGCGGTCGGCGTGGGAGCGCGTGATCAACGGACAGCCCTACGGCATTCCGGGCGTGGAGGGGATTCCGCCCGTGGCGTTTCTTCCGGCCACCGACGACAACCTCGCCGCCAACGATGCGCTGAGTATCGAAGCGGGGATCTCCGATTCGGCACGCAAGCTCGTGGCGGCGGCGGGACGCACGTGGGCTGACGCATCACGGCGTTACGTGGATCTGGTCGGTCTACATGAACTCGGCCACGTCTTTGCCGGTGCCTATGGCATCTCCGTCAAGTCGAAGTGGTTCAACGAATGGCTCGCCACCTATTTCTGCTATGCGTACCTGCGTACAGCGCGGCCGAAGGACGCACGACTGTGGGAAGGGATTCTGCGCGGCTACACCGACGCCGTCCGTCCGGAGCATCGCACCATCGCGGCCTTCGAGCGTCTCTACTTCGGTGTCGGCGCGCAGAACTACGTCTGGTATCAGGCGCGTTTTCAGCAACGCGTGGCCGCCGCGTACGATGTGCACGGCCTGTCACTGCTGCGTGCGCTGAGGAAGGAGCTCCCCCGCGGCGCCCCGCCCATCGCCTCGCAGGACGCGCTGCTTGCACGGCTCGACAAGCTCGCGCCGGGATTCGCGACGTGGGGTGCTGGGATGCGTTAAGCGACCGGTCTGGCGCCATCGGGTGAACGCACGAGCGCCCGACGACAGGTGCACGGTTGGGGACGCGGCTCGCTGGCGCCACCGTTCTCCCGTGTGCCATCCTACACGACGGCGCTTGGATCACGGCCGCAGCGGTCGGGGTACCGACGCTGCCGTTCACGCAGTGCGCCCTTCCCTCACTCGTCCTCGCATGCCAGCATTTTCCGGCGTCGGCACGCCATCGCGAACGCCAGTCCACGCACGCGCCTTTTGCGCGCGCACTCTGCGCGTTGTGTTCGCCGCCTTGCTCCTCGCTGTCGCAGTCCCGGCGATCACGCCCGCCGTGGCACGCGCACAATCCCGCGCCGAGCTCGAGAAGGTGTTGCGCCGCAAGGTGCTGCCCAACGGTCTCGAGATCATCGTCGTGGAGAATCATGGCGTGCCGATCGCCACGCTCGAAATCGACGTGCGCAACGGCGCGTTCACGCAGCCGCCCGAGTACGCTGGTCTTGCGCACATGTACGAACACATGTTCTTCAAGGCCAACAAAGATCTGCCAAGTGCCGATGCGTTCAACGATCGCTCTGCGGAACTGGGCGCGAAGTACAACGGCAGCACGCAGGAGGAGCGCGTCAACTACTACCTGACGTTGCCCGCCGATTCGCTCGAAGGTGGCATGAGCTTTCTGGCCAGCGCGCTGCGCAACCCGCTCTTCCTCCCCGACGAGTTGGCGCGCGAGAAGGAGGTGGTGCTCGGCGAGTACGATCGCAACGAAGCGCAGCCCGGCTTTGCCTGGCAGCAGAAGGCGACGGAGTTTCTGTATCCCGGTCAGTTCAGTCGCAAGAATACCATCGGCGATCGCGACGTGCTCAAGAACGTCACGCCAGAGCAGATGCGCGTCATTCAGCGCAAGTACTATGTGCCCAACAACTGCGCGCTCATCGTCACCGGCGATGTGAAGCCCGAGGTGGTGTTTCGCGCCGCCGAAAAGATCTTTGGCGATTGGCCGCGTGGCGCCGATCCGTTTGTGGCCGATCCCATTCCACCAATTCCTGCGCTCACCGGCAACAAGTCATTCATTGCCGAAGAGCCGATCAACGCCGTCGCCGTGCTCATTCAGTGGCAGGGGCCGAGCGTCGGCAGGGATCCCGGGGCGACCTTCGCGGCGGATGTGTTCAGCGATGTGCTCAATACGCCGGGCTCCACGTTCCAGAAGAATCTCGTGGACACCGGACTGTGGCAGGGGATTGGCGTGAACTACTACACGCTCAATCAGACCGGACCGATTTCCATCAGCGGACAGACCACACCAGACAAGTTGCGCACAGCGATGGCGGCCCTCGAACGCGAGATCGCACGATTCACCGACCCCACCTACATCACGCCGGCCGAACTCGAAGCGGTGAAATCGCAGCGCGCCGTCTCGAGTGCGTTCGGCATCGAGAAAGCCTCGGAGATTGCACACACCATCGGTTTCTGGTGGAGCGTGGCCAACCTCGACTACTTCATGGGCTACACCGACCAGATGGCGCAGCAACGCATCACGGATCTCCTCCGCTACACCAGCACCTACATCGCCGGCAAGCCGCGCGTGACGAGCGTGCTGATGTCGCCCGAAGCCAGGCGCGCCATCGGTCTCACCGAGAAGGAGCTGTTGACACCGGTGCTGCGTCCCGTGGTGCGTCCGTGATCATCATACCGAAGGCACCGATGAGATCAGCGAACGCGTACGTTCAGTCTGCACGGCAGAGGCTTGCACCGCTCAACCTCGCCTTGTCACTGAGCGTCACCCTCTCGGCTCTCACTGCGTCGACAGCATCGACACTCGATGCACAAGCCACCACGACGAGACGCGCGCCGCCGCAGACGACGAAAGCACCGACCACCGATGACGACGCCAGCGGCGATACACTCACCTCGCGCTTCGAAGTCTCCGGCATTCCCGTCATTCTGCGTCGTGTCACCGCCAACACGGTCGTTGCGGCCAACCTCTATCTGCTCGGCGGCGTGCGACAGCTCACGCCCGCCAACGAAGGGATCGAGAGTCTGCTGCTCGAAGCGAGTGATCGCGGCACGCAGAAGTATCCGCGCGATCTGTTGCGCACGAAGATGGCGCGACTTGGCAGCGCCATTGGCGTGAGTCCCGGTCTCGACTGGACGACGGTCGCTTTGCGTGCGACGGTTTCGGGCTTCGACAGCACGTGGGCCATTCTCGCCGATCGCATCATGGCGCCGCGACTCGAGCCGGCCGACGTGGAACTGGTGCGCGAGCAATTCGTCAGTGGCCTCAAGCAGCGCAAGGACAGCCCCGACGCACTGCTCGACTTTCTCGCCGACAGCATCACCTACGTCGGACATCCGTACGCACTCGAGCCGCTGGGCAGTGAGGCGTCGCTGAGCAAGCTCACCATCGCCGATCTGCGCGCGTACCAGAAGGAGCAGATGGTCACGTCGCGCATGATGCTCGTGGTCGTGGGCAATGTGTCGCGCACGCGCGTCGAGCGACTGGTGCGCGAGACGATCGGACGCCTGCCCAGGGGGAACTACACGTGGACCGTGCCGCAACCGCCGGCCGCGTTGCCTACGGCCTACGTGTTCGCCAAACGCACACTCCCCACCAACTATCTGCAGGGATACTTCCAGGGACCGCCGGCCAACTCGAAAGACTACGCCGCGCTGCGGTTGGCCTGCGCCGTGCTCTCCGGTCGTCTCTTTTCTGAAGTGCGACAGAAGCGCAACCTGTCGTACGAAGTGAACGCCCCATTCGTGGAGCGCGCCTTCGCTTCGGGTGGATTGTACGTCACCACCACATCGCCCGACGAAGTGCTGTCGATCATGCGCCAGCAGATTTCTGAATTGCAGGACGGCTTCATTACGCCCGAAGGACTCGAGCGATTGGTGCAACAGTTCATCGTGACGTACTTTCTCGACAACGAAACCAACGCCGATCAGGCGAACCTGCTGGCGCGGGCCGCGCTCTATCAGGGCGACTTTGCCAAGGCGTCTCACTTTGTCGAAGATTTGCGAGCGGTGACACCGCAGGATATTCACGATGCGGCGCGAAAGTACATGACGAAGGTGCGCTGGGCGTACGTTGGCGATCCGTCCAAGATCACCCCTGCGCGACTGATGCGGTTCTGATCGTTCTGACCACGCTCTCCATCGACCTGGCGTACGTGCGCTACACCGACATCGGGGTGGCGCTGCTGGAGCACGACGCCGACGGACGTGTGGTCGCGACGGGGCTGCGCCTTCCGCTGTCAGGCTCGCCGGATGTCGAGCAGATTGCTGACTGGATCGAGTCGGTCGCGCGAACACACGACGTGCGCTGCCTCTGCATCGATGGCCCCTCGGGATGGCAGGGCCCGGACACACCCACGCGGCTGCAGTCCAAGCACTGTCGGCTGAGCGAGAAGCGGGTGCGCGCCCCGGGCAAGACCGGGCTGCCGCCGGATGGCGTGAAGCCGAGTCCGTATCTGCCGTTCACGCGATTCTCGATCGCGCTGTTCGAGGTGCTGACCGAACGTGGCTGGACCTTGCCGGACGGGACGCACGGCAGTGCCCACGATGCGACCGCGCCTGCACGGCTGGTGACGGAGACCTTTCCGACCGCGGCCTGGCGCGCCCTCGGTCTCCCGGTTCTCCCAGGCAAGGCCCGATCGCTCAAGGATGCGGGCGTTGTCCCCTCGGCGCTCGAGTCGCTGCGCTCCACCTTCTTACTGGAAGTGCGCAACATCCACACGCACGACGAACTACAGGCCGTCGTCGGCGGGCTGGCTGGCGTCTGGTGGGAGGCGGGTCAGCCCGATCGCGTGCAGCTCGCGGGTGCACCGCCCTTTCGTCTCGACGGAACGTGGCGCGAAGGTTACATCATGGTGCCTGCACCCTTCCCGCATACACACGACGCTCACATCGCGTTCACAGACGATGTCTGACGATGTCTGACGATGTCTGATCTGCCCACCACCGCGTTATCGCGCCGAGATTTCCTCACGGTTGCCGCTGCATCGGCGGCTACCGTCGCGCTTGCACCCAGCATGGCCATCGCGGCTCCCATCAGCGCGAGTGCCGGTGGCATCGTGCTCTTTCAGGGCGACTCGGTCACCGACAACGGACGTAGTCGTAACGCGACCGCTGCCAACCATGCGGGCGCTCTCGGCAACGGCTATCCGCTGCTCGTCGCCTCGGCGATGCTGCGCGAACAGCCGAGCGCCGGATGGCAGTTCTACAATCGCGGCGTGAGCGGCAACAAGGTCCCCGACCTCGATGCGCGCTGGGAGGCCGATGCGATTGCGCTCAAGCCTGCGGTGTTGAGCCTGCTCATCGGCATCAACGACTACTGGCACACGAAGTCGTTCGGATACGCCGGCACGACGGCGCAATTCGAGTCGCAGCTCATCGCGCTGCTGGCGCGCACGAAAAGCGCACTGCCCGGCGTACGACTGGTGGTGATGGAGCCGTTCGTGATGAAGGTGGGCGCCGTTGACGACACATGGTTCCCCGCATTTGATGAACGTCGTGCCATCGTCGCTCGCGTCGCACGCGGTGCAAACGCCACCTTCGTGTCTCTGCAGGACACCTTTGACAAAGCGGCGCGCACGACGGGACCCGCACACTGGGCTGCCGACGGTGTGCATCCCACACCGGCGGGTCATGCACTGATCGCCGAGCGCTGGCGCGCGACGGTTTCGCTTTCGTAAGACTTGCTCGTAGTGCTCCAGTCGCACCCTCATCGAACACTCCCTCCGAACAGCCCCATGTCGAACCCGTATTCACGCCGCGATTTCGTGGGCGACACCACCAAGCTTGCCTTCGGTGCCATGATCGTGCCGCGTCATGTGCTCGGCGGTCCCGGCTACATCGCGCCGAGTGCGAAGCTCAACATTGCGTGTGTGGGCATCGGCGGTATGGGCATGAGCAACATGGCGCAGATGCTCGACGAGAACATCGTCGCCGTGTGCGACGTGGACTATCCGTTTGTCGAGCGCGCTCTGTCGGGACGTCTGAAGCCTGCCCGCGGTGAAGTTACGCCGCAGAACATCAAGCTTGGTGAGGCGTACACGAAGGCGACCAAGTACGCCGACTACCGCGTGATGCTCGAGAAGCAAAAGGACATCGATGCGGTGCTCATCGCGACGCCCGACCACATGCACGCGCACATCGCGCACATGGCGATGAAGATGGGCAAGCATGTGTACGTGCAGAAGCCGCTCACGTATTCGGTGTACGAAGCGCGACTGCTGGCGAAGACGGCTGCCGAAACGAAGGTCGTCACGCAGATGGGCAATCAGGGACATTCGGCGGAAGGCACGCGTCGCATCAACGAGATCATTGCGTCGGGCGTGCTTGGCAGGATTCGCGAAGTGCACGTCTGGACTGATCGGCCGGTACGCTACTGGGCGCAGGGCATTCCGCGTCCTGTCGCACCGGGTACGCAGTCGCCGGCTGTTGCGCCCGAGAATCCGAACATTCCGCGGCAGTGGAACAAGCAGACGGTCGATCGTGCCGTGCTGGCCGCGATGGCGATCAACCCGTCGTCGCCGCCACCGGGCTTCGACTGGAATCTGTTTCTCGGTGCGGCGCCGGAAATTCCGTATCACCCCGCGTATCATCCGTTCGCGTGGCGCGGTTGGACCGACTTCGGCGTCGGCGCCATCGGCGACATGGGCGCGCACCTCATGGATCAGTCGTTCTGGTCGCTGGGCCTCGACTATCCCACCAGCATCTCCGCGTCGTCATCGCCGTGGGGTGGTGCCGCCGCCAATCCGTCGACGTACCCGCTGGCCATGATGGTGCAGTACGAGTTCGCCGCGCGCGGCAAGGAGCCGCCAGTGAAGATGTACTGGTACGACGGCGGTCTGACTCCGCCACGTCCCGACATGCTCCCCGCCGATGCAGCGCTGTCGGCAGGCGACGGTGGTGGCGGCGTGTTTATCGGCGAGAAGGGGATCCTCACGCACGAAACGTACGGCGCGAACCCCAAGATCTACCCGGACTCGATCGCGAAGAAGGCTGCGGCGGTCCCCACGACGTTTGCACGCATCACCGGCACGCACGAAGGGAACTGGATTGCGGCGTGCAAAGGTGAGGACAAGGCCAGCTGCCCGTTCGACTACGCCGCCAAGCTCACGGAAACGATGCTGTTGGGCATCGTTGCGCTGCGCACCGGTCAGGGAAGGAAACTGCTGTACGACGGCCCGAACATGAAGGTGACCAACATCCCGGAAGCGAATCAGTATCTTACGCGCGTCTATCGGAAGGGTTGGGAGTTGTAGTTGCTCACCATCACGAGCGGCGATGGCGCGCGCGTGGTGGTGCATCGCGACGGTGCACAGGTGACGTCGTGGTTGCCCGCGGGAAGTGACGACGATCGACTATTCGTGAGTGCGAGCTCGGGCTTCGGCCCGGGCGTGTCCATTCGCGGTGGAATTCCCGTCATCTTTCCGCAGTTCGGCGCGGAAGGCACGTTGCCGCGACATGGTTTTGCGCGCACCATGCCGTGGACCGTGGTGAACGCGCGCGAAGGCGCCGATGCTGCCTATCACGCGACCGTGACGGGCTTGCAAGGGTGCGATTACCGCGATGCCCTGCGTGATCGGCAGGTGGCGCACGAGCTACCCCCGTCGCTTGCAATTCCTGGCGAGATCGATCGCGTCTACTTCGACGTGACCGGTGCGCTTGAAGTGCGTGATGACGCGCGCGTCCTACGCATCGAGAAGCGTGGCTTTCCCGACGCGGTGGTCTGGAATCCTGGCGCGTCCGGTACACGCGGTCGCGCCGATTTCGAGCCGGGCGACGAGCATCACATGCTGTGCGTGGAAGCCGCCGCCGTGCAGCGGCCGATCGTGCTCGCCTCAGGCGCACGCTGGGAAGGCACGCAAATCATGACAGCGGTGCGGTAGCACTGTGCAGTAGCACTGTGCAGTAGCACTGTGCAGTAGCGCAGCGGCGACGGCGCAGTTGCTGCTTGGTGGATTGCACAGCCCCCTCAGCGCCTCAGTTCTGCGTGGCCGGCCGGCCCGTCGCCTTCCGCGGAAAGAGCGTGGGTCGATTGGCGGCGTGATATACGAAGGACGCTATGACTGCGGCGTTGAGCTTCATGTCCGCCTCCTGCACGCGCTCGTACGTGTCCATGTTGGAGTGGTGCGTTCGTGTACCGTACTCGATGTCGTCCTGAATGAACTGGAAGCCGGGCAATCCAATGCCGTCGAACGCGAGGTGATCGGTACCGCCCGTGTTGGCCAGCGTCACCGTCTTCACACCCTTGTCCTCGAACGGCTTCATCCACGCCTTGAAGATCGGCGCGGCGGCGATGTTCCCCTGCTCGTAGACGCCTCGAATGGCGCCGGTGCCGTTGTCGAGGTTGAAGTACGCCGAAAACTTCGACGCATCCGCGGTGGACGAATCACGGGAGCCGAACTGCCTGCGCACATAGGCGCGCGAGCCGAGCAGCCCCTGTTCTTCGCCGGTCCAGAGCGCGATCCGGATGGTGCGCCTGGGTTTGAGACCGCTCGCCTTGAGGATGCGCACCGCTTCGAGCATCGCCGCAGAGCCGGCGGCGTTGTCGGTCGCGCCCGTGCCGGCGTGCCACGAATCGAAGTGTGCGCCAAGCATCACCACTTCGTCCTTGAGTTTCGGATCGGTGCCCGGAATCTCGGCGATGATGTTGAAGGAATTCAGATCACCGTCGTAGAACGTGTTCTTCACATCGAGTTCCATCTGCACCGGCGAGCCCTTTTCAAGATTGCGCAGAATGCGGCCGTAATGCTCGATGGCCAGCACAATCAGCGGCGTGCCGTACGGTGTCTTCGGGTCGCGCGACTGCCCGTTGTTGGTGAACACCGTACCACCGTCGCCACGACCCGGCTCAAGCACGGCCGCGACGTTCTCGTCGGCGATGAACGCCTGTCGCCGAACAGCGATCGCCTGGGCCGCGCGCTGCGCCTCGAACTGCCGCAAACGCGCACTGTCCTGTGCGGTGACGGGCGCAGCGGCGGTCGCACGAGGACCAACAGACGCCGCCGGCAACGGCAACGGCGCCGCTTCCATGCGGGCGAGCTCGTCGTCCGTGCGACGTGATGCCAACGGCTCGAAGCGCGGCGACACAGCGCGCATGGGCGAGAGCACCACGATCTTGCCGGCCAACGTGCCGCGATAGCGAGCGAAATCAGGCTCGCTATCCACCTTCACGTACACGATCTCGCTCGTCACCAGTCCGCTGGTGCCCGGCGTCCACGCTTGCGGATAGCCGATGACGGGAAAGGCGACCGGCGACGTGACCTGCGCGTAGAACTTGTCATTCGTCCAACCACGACCGAACGGGCCCCACGTCTCCAGTCGCGGATTGGTCATCCCCCACGACTTGAGCTGCGCAATGGTGTAGTCCGCCGCTCGGCGCGTCACCGGGGAACCGGTGAGACGCGGGCCATGCACATCGGTGAGATACGACATCAGCGACATGACCTGCGACCGGTTGAACGCTTCATCGCGAATCCTGGCGACGGCAGCCGTGTCAACGGGTTCGTCTGCCTGCGCCTGCAGCAGCACAGGGCCGAGCGCCAGTGGCAACGCGATGGACGTCACGCGCGCGAGTGTGCGCAGCGAATGCACGACTCCAGGCAGTGCGACATGAAGGAATGAACCGGACACAACGTCAGACATGCCGACTCCAGAGGAAGGGACGAACGCGAATTGGCGTCATCGACACGGCGCCTGTATCCGTTACGCTGCCACTGGAGCCGCCGTTGGTCCAGTCCGTGCTCTGATCCCTACTGCGGTCTCGCGAGCCGAAGGACGGTGGTCAGGCGCTGCGACTCCTCCAACACCTGCTTTCCCGCGACCGAATCGCCG
The DNA here is from genome assembly GCA_964456595.1 of uncultured Gemmatimonas sp. Lineage (GTDB taxonomy): Bacteria > Gemmatimonadota > Gemmatimonadetes > Gemmatimonadales > Gemmatimonadaceae > Gemmatimonas. The sequence continues at coordinate 13,208 of CAYWCJ010000014.1, forward strand.
GTGGCCATCAGCCCGTATCCAAGCAGCTGTGACGTCACCACGTACGCGGACGGAATCGAGATCGACGCTTCGTCCACCCATCCCCCCTCGCGAATGAGTGCCTTCGCACCGCCGAACGCGTCCCACAACTCCTTGGTGCGCGCGAGATCCATGTAGCCGCCCGGGTATCCAACCACTCCCGGCCGCTCACGCGCGGGTGCGGTCAGCAGTCGTTGCGCGAGCCCCTGCGTCACCACGTAGTCACCAAGTCCGAGTGCCTGCGCATAGCCACCAATCGAGAAGTAGATGGGCCGCGCCGGAAACGCGTCCGTGATCATCTGCAGTGTCATGAGCTGATCGCGCGTGACGATTCCTGCAGGTACGGTCGCGCGGATGCCGCTGTGCACGAACTCGCGTGCCTCCGGAAGCTGGATGTACGGTGGAATCGCATCCACCTGCACATCGCTGATCGCGAGTGGTGATCCGGTGGGCCTGACACTCTTGAGGTTCGCGTACTGCGGTAGTCCATCGCCGGCATACGGCTGTACACGCCAGCGTCGCAGCTGCCGCGGATACCAGTCGGTGCCGAGGTATGGCACAAGCGCCACCGTCACATCCTTTCGAACGCCCTCCACCTGCTGCGCATACCAGAGTGGAAACGAATCGTTGTCACCGCTCGTGATGAGCACGGCGTACGGTTCGACCGACATGAGGAGATCGCGCGCCCACTCACGGGTGAATGTCTGTCCACGTCGAGACGCCTGCGCGTGGTTGCCGAGCAGCGGAATGCACGCCACCAGCAAGACCGGCGACGCCAACAGCCAGCGCCTCGCACTCGGCAACTGTTCGGACATGCGTGCTGCCACCGACTGCCACAGAGCGGTGAGTCCGAGTCCCGCCCACAATCCGAACGTCGCGAAACTCCACACGAAGAAGTAGTCGCGATCACGGACTTCCCGCGGCACGCTGTCCGCCAACTCCGGCATCTGTCCCGGGCTGTACCTGAAATTGAGATAGAAGATGAGCAGCGGCGTGACGGTCAGGATGAGCGAGGCCACGTATACGAACGAGGTGCGATCGCGTCGGAAGTGAACGAGTCCGCCAACCAGTCCAAGCGTGAGAAAGAGCAGCGCGAGCGCGCGTTGCAGTGCGATGTTCGCGTGGAAGGCATCGCGCCACCATTGCCACTCGAAGTATTCCCACCACATGCCGATCTGCGCACCCAGCGGCGCCTGCCGGTCCGCGACGGCGTGACCGCCGTACTGCTCGCGTTGGATGTTGGCGCGCAAACGCTGCCACGTGGTGTCGCTCAGTGTGCAGCGAATCTTTGGTCCATCGAGACACGCGGTCGGATTGCCTTCGTTGATGGGCGGTTGATGCGCCGATCGGATGGGCTCGAAGGCAAACGGAGTGATGCCGACCGCGAAGACGAACCCTGCGACAAGCAGCAGACGCCAACGCAGCAACGTCGAGGGACGCCGAAGCAACAGCAGCGCGCCGACCGCCGGCAACGGAAGAAATCCTGCCGGATGATTGGCATAGCCCAGCGCGCACACATATACCACGAGCACGAACAGTCCATCGGTACGTTTTGACGCAGCGGGCGCGTCAACCCACCGCAATGCGAGCCACGAGACGATCGCCACGCCAAGCATACCGACGGTGTACACCTTCTCGTTCACGACACTCTGATTCCACACGGTGAACGTGGTGGCGCCGAGTATCGCCGCCATCGCTGCGGCCACGATGCGCGGCACAGCAGGCAGCGACCATCCCCGCATCGATCGATGCGCCACGAGACACCACAGCCCTGCCGACAGCGCGCTCGTGGTGGCCGCCAGCAGGTTCACACGTTCCGCGTACGTGACGGGAATGGGCAGCAGCGCAAACGTGTGCGCGATGAGCACGAACAGCGGATTGCCCGGCGGATGTGGAATACCGAGCACGCGCGCCACGGCGATGTATTCACTCGTGTCCCACATCGCCGTGGTCGGCGCCAGTGTCATGGCGTACAGCACGAGCAGCGCAAGCGCCACGCCAACGGCGGTGCGATACGGAGGGGCGTCATCGTGCGCAGCATCGACCGCGGTGCCATCCATGACGGCACCGCGCTCATACCACGCGCGAACTGCCATCGGCACCGCCGCCAGATATCCGACAACAAGCAACACCGCGGCGACACTGGTGCCGCCCTGCCAGAGATTCAGATACCCGCCGCCAAGCACCGTCACGGCGACGATCGTCCAGCCCGCAGGGTACCCGCGGAGGATGCGCGAGAGATTCACGACGATTCACATGAGAGTAGAAGCGGGTACACCCCGCACCGCAGGCGCCCGCCAGCTGATCCGCAGCCACGACAGCAAAAGCAACAGCAACTGACGATCACGGATAAAAACAGATCAACCACTCGGATTCTCACGAATACAACAATTGAATTCGTTGCCAGTGCAGTATCCCCGAGTATCCCCTCCCGAATCCGTTCCTATCCGTGATCGTCAGTTGCTGTTCGCCGTTCCTTCCGGATCTGCAACCGCATCGTCAACCACTTCGCGTGCAGCCGCGCCTGCCGCCCTAGATCGAGTCCGGCGTCATGCGATGCGCGGAGGGAGCCCGACGCGGAGGCGGCGGCGAGACCACCTGCGCGCCATTCACCACGTACGCAAACCGCAGCGCATCACGCGGGACCAACACACGCGCACGCCACGCGCCGTCGTCGCCAAGTGCCAGCGTCGTCGCACCGCGCCGCCAGGCGTTGAAATCGCCGATCACCGCCACTGAGCGCACGGCTGGTCCACGCAGCACAAACTCCACAATGCGCAGCGTGTCCATCACGCGTTCCGCGATGGAGTCCGCGTGCGTGCCATCGCGACGCCCCACTCCTGCATGCCCCGCGTCGTTCGCCGGCACGACGGTGTCACCCCGAATGAATATCGACGACTGCAGGGCACCCACACCGCGCACGTCGCGTTGCTCGAGCGCGCGCAACGAGACCACCGCGACCAGCATCGCGAACACGGACATACCCCCAAACGGTGTCAGCAGTCCACGACGCGACCAACGCGAGGCACGCATCGGCGCCGAGAGTCGTCGGGGCGCGGGTTCACGTCGCACGCGCTCCATGATGGCCACGCGTTGCGCCGTCGTGCCGTTTGTCGGCGTGCGCAATGCAGACACCACCCACGACGATATCGAATGCTCGGCCGGTTCACGCATGCAGATGCTCCGATAGCAACGCGCGCAGCTGGGCACACGCCCGCTGTACGCGCATCTTGAGGGCAGATACGCCGACGCCGGTGATCGACGACATCTCGTCGTAACTCAACTCGTCAGCAAAGCGCAGCACGATGGCTTCGCGCTGCTCAGCACCGAGTCGCGATAAGGCCAGCGCCAATTCGTCGCGCTGGGCGGCGCGTTCGGCAACGTCTGCTGTGTCGCCCACCAACGCGTCGACGTCGGCCGCGACAAGGGGGTCGGCACCGCTCCAGCGCCGCTGCCGCGCAGCCAGCGTGCGGCACTGGTTGACGAGAATGCGGAGCAGCCACGCACAGAAGCGGTCGCGCTCGCGATAGCTGCCCAGATGACGATAAGCACGCAGAAATGCTTCCTGCACCGCGTCCTCGGCGTCGTCGCCATCGCCAAGCAGGTGCGTCGCCAGACGCAGACACCGCGCATGGTGCCGGTCCACGAGAAGCGAAAACGCCTCCACCTCACCCGACAGCACACGTCGGACGATGGTGGAATCCGACGTCTGCTCCTTCGATTGGTCCGCTGGCTGCATGCCCAGTAACTCGATCGGTCGGGGAAACGTCACACTCGCTCTCGCTCAGCCATTGGTCACCGCGGACGTGGTACCCGTACCCGTCGCCGCTGGCTGCCCTCGTCCGCGCCCCGTAACTTCGCGCCATGACGTGACCTGATGAAAGGCGCGCCGACTCCCGTCCCGCCCCGCTCCCCCTGACCGACGCGATCGGTCCATCCCTCGTACAACAGACTAACATGCCCTCCTCACGAACCGCCCGCGCGTCGATGCGACTGGTCGTCCTCGCTCTTTTCACGGCGACCGCCTGCGAACCGCGACCGGCCGCGTCCACTACCTCGTCCGCCGTCCCCACGGCAGTGGCGGTGCAGGCCGTCTCGCCGCTGGGTGACTCGCTGCGCACCCTGCCGCTCTCCGACGAGGTGCGCACCCGCTACGAGCGACAGCTGGGTGAAGCACGCCTGGCGTACGAGCACGCGCCCACCGATCCCGACTCCATCGTCTGGTACGCGCGCCGACTCGGCTATCTCGGCCGGTTGCGCGAGTCGATCGAGGTGTACACACGGGGTATCGCGCTCGACTCGACCAATCCGTGGTACTACCGGCATCGCGGACACCGCTACATCTCCGTGCGCGATTTTGACAGCGCGATCGCCGACCTCGAACGCGCGGCGACGCTGGTGCAAGGGAAGCCGGATATTGTGGAGCCCGATGGTCAGCCGAATGCGCAGAACACACCGATCGGCTCGCTGCACTCCAACATCGATTACCATCTCGCACTCGCCTACTACCTCAAGGGCGAGTATGAAAAGGCGTTGCCCGTGTATCAGCGCGATCTCGCCGAGGCGAAGAACGACGATCGACGCGTCTCGGTCACCCATTGGCTGTACATGAGTCTTCGCCGGCTGAAGCGTGATGACGAAGCCGCGCGTGCGCTCGATCCGATCAACCTCGACATGAAGGTGATCGAAAACGACGCGTACTATCGGCTGGTGAAGCTGTACAAAGGGCTGCTCCCCGCCGACTCGGTGCTCAAGGTCGGTCCCAGCGGTGAAATGTCGGTAACCGATGCAACGGCCGCGTACGGACTCGCCAACTGGCACCTGTACAATGGCCGGAGCGCGGAGGCCGAAGCGCTGTTCAAACGCATCGTGGCCGGCGGACAGTGGGGCGCGTTCGGGTACGTGGCGGCCGAAGGCGAACTGGCGCGCATGAAGAAGTGAAGCTGACTCAGCCACAGCATCGTTCCTGAAAACAAGTGGCCCCGGTGACTGCGAGTCAACGCAGACACCGGGGACCGTCTCCCGGTATGGAGATCCTTCGAACGGAACCACTTGTTGCACCCGCGTACTTCGCTTCGCTCTGCCAGCAGCCTTCGATGGCATTGCAGTCGAATGCTCGTTCGTCGTCTGCAAGGTCCATCGTGCATCGTCGGCGTCAGCACAGCGTCATTTGACACGACGCTAATGACTCAAGCGCAAAACGCCGATCGGGTGGCTCACTGCCCAAGCAATGACGCAGGAGATGAGGCCGCTATCGCAAGCGCGATGCGAGTTCGCTGCGTACATCTTGCAGTGACCCACCAACGGCACGCAAGGCCACGAGTGCGTGATAGATGAGGTCGGCCACCTCCGCTGTCGCGCGCCTCCTGTCACCGTCGACACACGCAACGGCGAGTTCGACCGCTTCTTCGCCCAGCTTCTTGAGACGGAGATTGCGATCCGCCAGTAACCGTCGCGTGTAGCTGCTCGACGCGATTGTGGTGTCTTCGGCGGCGCGATCGGCAATGGTCGCGTCGGTCGCCGAAAGCGCGTCGGCACGCAAGGCAGTCTCGCGAAAGCACGACATCGTCCCTTCATGACATGCTGGTCCCGCGGGATGCACGCGTGCGAGCAGCGCATCGCGGTCGCAGTCGGCCGTGAGTGACCGCACACGCTGTACATTGCCGCTCGTGGCGCCCTTGTGCCACAAGCCCCGCGTGCGTGACGTGTAGTGCATCTCGCCGGTCGAGAGCGTCAGTTCGAGCGCGGCACGATCGGCGTGCGCCACCATCAGCACGACGCCGGTGTTCGCATCCTGCGTGACCACCGTGACCAACCCATTGCTCTTCGAGAAGTCGAGCGAGTCGAGATCAAGTTCCGGAGCAGATTGCGCGCCGGGAGTTGCGCTCGATGACAAGTCAGATGCCATGTCCGATGACATGTCCGATGATATGGTCGGCGGCATGTGCGACCGCTTGTTCGACGAGGTCATGCGTCGTCTCCGACCAGGATCGCGCGCGTTGCCTTCGAGAGTGCGGCATTGGTGGCGATCACGCTGCCACCGAACGCCGTGTGTACGCCGTTCCACGAGGTGAAGACGCCGCCCGCTTCGGTGATGATCGGCTGCAGAGCGGCCGCGTCCCACGGATTGACGATGTCATCGACCATGATCTCCGCCCGCCCGGTCGCCAACAGCAGATAGCCGTAGCAATCGCCCCACGTGCGCGCGACTCCCACCTGCGCGGCGAGTGATTGCCATTGCACGCCACGATGCGGGCGCTCGAGAAATCGACTGTCCGTGATGAGTGCCGTTGCACGCGACAACACATCCACCGACGAGACCTGTGCGCGCGCGCCGTTCCACCAGCACCCTTCGCCAGGTGCCGCCACGACGATCTCGTTCACCGCAGGAAAACACGCCGCGCCAGCGAGCACGGTATCTCCTTCGCAACACGCCACCAGCGTGCCCCACAGCGGCACGCCACGCACGAACGCCTTCGTGCCATCGATCGGATCGAGAATCCATTGACGACGTGCATCAGGACGGACGGCGTCGAACTCTTCCCCCTGCACACCATCGTGCGGGAAGTTCTTGTCCAACCAGGCGCGCGCACTCAGCTCCGCCTCACGATCGGCAACAGTCACCGGCGAACCATCGCCCTTGGTCTCCACTTCCACACGGCCGCGATACCAACGCATCGCGACACCGGCAGCCAACTCCGCCACATCCGACGCCGCCTGCAGCAACGTGGAGAGCGGCACCGCGGCACTTCCTCCGGTACTCATGCGGTCACCTCGAGAATCGCGCGCACCGGCAATCCGGCATCACGCATGGTTTCCTTGAGCGCGCGCACCGTTGTCACGCCGTCGTGCAGAATGCCCGCGACCAGCACGGCGTCCGCACCACCGCGCAGCACGGCGTCTACCAGATGTGACGACACGCCGGCACCACCTGAGGCAATCACCGGCACATGCACCGCCTCGGCGACGGCGCGGGTGAGTGTGAGATCGTAACCGGTGCGCGCACCATCGCGATCGATCGACGTGAGCAGGATTTCACCGGCACCGCGTTCCACGCATTCCTGCGCCCACGCGACCGCCTCGAGCGGCGTCTCCTCCCGACCACCCTTCACCCACACCTTCCAGATCCCGTCCGCGTTACGCCTGGCGTCGATGCTTGCGACGACGCACTGCGCGCCAAACCGGTGCGCCGCTTCACTCAGCACCTCCGGTCGCGACACGGCCGCCGAATTGAGCGAGACCTTGTCTGCACCGGCGCGCAGGGCGCGGGCGACATCATCGGCGCTGCGCACTCCGCCGCCGATGGTGAGTGGCACGAACAACCGTTCAGCCGTGCGACGCGCGATATCCAGCAGTGTCGCGCGCTCTTCAGCGCTCGCCGAAATGTCGAGGAACGTGATCTCGTCGGCGCCCTCGCGCTCGTAGTGCTCCGAGAGCGCCACCGGATCGCCAACATCGCGCAGCCCCTCGAACTGCACGCCCTTCACTACACGCGAGCCTTTCACATCGAGACAGACGATCAATCGGCGGGTGAGCACGTCAGCTCTCCCGGATATCGAGCTGGACGGTGCCCTTCGTGCTGAACACCGCACCGGACTCGGTCAGTGCCTGTCGCAGGGCAAAACCAAGCGCTTTCACCGCCGCTTCCACGATGTGATGCTTGTCTCGCCCTCGCAGCACGCGCACGTGCAGCGTCGTCTTCGCGTTGTCGGCGAACGAACGCATGAAGTGATCGTACAATGGCGACGGCAACGGTCCGCGATAGTACGGACGCCCGCCAATATCGAGCACCGCCTGCACCAGCGCGTCATCCATGGGAACGGTGCGCTCGCCATAACGCGCGCATCCAGCGGGCGCGAACGCCGCCACGGCCTGACCAAGCGTGATCGCCACGTCCTCGATCAGATGATGACGCAGGTCGCCCGTCGCCTGCACGTCCAGATCGAGACCCGAATAGCGCGCGAACGCCACGAGCATGTGATCGAGAAAGGCGTCGCCCGTCTCCACACGCGCGGAACCCGAGCCGGCGGTGATGGCAATGCGGATCTGCGTTTCCTTCGACTCCCGAATGACCACCGTCATGCTCCAAACTCCTCTGCCAGTCGGCGCGCATCCAGCGCACCGGTGTACAACGCCATGCCAAGGACCGCACCCGCCAGTCCGCGATGCTCGAGTGCGCGCATGTCTTCGAGCGAGGACACGCCGCCCGACGCAAATACCGGCCACGCGCTCGCATCGGCCACGTCTTCCATCAACGGCAGGTCGGTCCCCTGCATCTGCCCTTCCATGTGTACCGCCGTCACCAGCACGCCGGCCAACGGCAGCGCGCCCAGCCCCTCGACGAAGTCGATGACGTTCAGTCGCGACGTCTCGGCCCATCCCCGCGTCACCACGAGTCGCTCGCGCACATCCGCCGCCACGATCAGGCGGCCGGGAAACCGATGCGCCATCTCGGCGCGCCAATCCTCGTCCTCGATCGCACGTGTTCCCACCACGACCCACGAGGCGCCGTCGTCGAGCAGTCGATCGATCTGCGATTCCTCGCGCACCCCGCCGCCCACCTGTACCGGCACCGCGCTGTCCCGCAGGATATCGCGAATGATCTCGGTGTTGGCACCGCGGCCGGTCGCGGCATCGAGATCGACCACGTGCACACGCGAGAATCCGAGTCTCGCCCAGTCGCGCGCCACCGCCGCGGGGTCATCCAGTCGCACACGTTCGTCGGCATAGTCGCCGCCCACCAACTGCACGCAGTGTCCGCCGCGAAGGTCCACGGCCGGAATGGCAATCATGCCTGCTCCATGTTCGGTAGTGTCTTCGGTGTTGTCGGCGAGGTTGCGTTCGGTGTGCTCGGGACTGCGCTGATACGCGACCGCGCGTCACGCGTGCGCGTCGCCAGATCGAGAAACGCCCGCACGAAGCGCACACCGGGCGTACTCGACTTCTCGGGATGAAACTGCGTGCCCACGATCTGGCCGCGGCGCACCGCAGCGGCAAAACGATCGTTCTCGTGCGTGCTCCAGGCCACCACGTTCGGGCGCGCGTCGTCCGTCGGGCGACAGACGAAACTGTTTGCATAGTATGCCACGTCCAGCGCCGCTTCGCGCAGCAACGGCTCTTCGATCTCGTCCAGTCCGTTCCACCCGATCTGTGGCACTCGTTCGGCGCTCAGTCGCGTCACGCGCCCCGCAATCACGCCAAGCCCATCGCCTGGCCCTTCGTCACTGCCATCGAACAACAGTTGCATGCCCAGGCAGATGCCGAGACACGGAAGTCCGGCAAGCAGGGCTTCGCGCATGACGTCACGGCCCGGCGCCAGTCGTTCTGCTGCCGGTGTGAACGCGCCCACGCCTGGCAGCACCAGCGCATCGGTATTGCGCACGGCCGCCGCCGGATCCGTATCGATTCGCACGGCCGCCCCACTCAACTCGAGCGCCTTGACCAGCGAGTGCAAGTTGCCTGCGCCATAGTCGAAGAGGGAGACGACGAGCGGAGCGCCTGTCGCGGAGTCGCCTGTCGCGGAGTCGCCTGTCGCGGAGTCGCCTGTCGCGGGCTCGCGCATCGCATCGGTCGTGTCACGCATCATCCGTTCACCTCGGCGATGCTTGGACCCAGTGCATCGATCACGCGCTGCAGCATCGGCCACGGACCCACGGAGATGCGCAGTGCATCACCGACGTGCGGCAGCGCCGGGAACGGACGCACGGCGACGCCTCGCGCTCGCAGCGCTTGTCCAACCGCCACGCAGTTCGCGACGGGAACACAGACGAAGTTGGCGCTCGACGGCAGCGGGTCGAGACCCATCGCGCGCAGGGCGTCGGCGAGCCGTTCGCGCAGTGCCGAGGCCAACGCGACGTGCGCATTCACCCACGGCATATCGTGACGGAGCGCCGCGATCGCCATGCGTTCGGCCAGTGCGTTGAGCTTGTACGGACCACGCGACTTCTCCACCTCCATCACGAGTGAGGGCTGTCCAACCGCATAGCCGATGCGCAATCCAGCGAGACCAAACGCCTTCGACATCGTGCGTATGACCAGCACACGCTCCGATTGCTGCACCAGATCGACCGACGACACGCCGGCAAACTCCGCGTACGCTTCGTCGATGAAGACCACGCCACGGCACGCCGACACCACACGCTCGATCGTGGCACGTGCCATCACCGCGCCCGTCGGATTGTTGGGTGAGCACAGATAGATGATTCTCGCGCGTGTGGCCAGCAGTGCATCGACATTTGGTTGCTGGGCCGGCAGTTCCGGAACGCCCGCGTACGCCAGTGCGTTCATGCACGCGAAGATCGGGATCATGGCGAACGAGGGTTCGGAGCCGGCCACGAGGTCACCCGGTTCTCCGAAGGCACGCATCGCGGAGTCGAGAATATCGTCCGAGCCGCATCCCGTCACGACCATCTCCGGCGTCACACCGGCCCCCAGATACGATGCGAGCTCCTGCTTCAACTCGGCGGCGTACAGCGTCGGATACCGTGTCACCGAGGAGACCGCGACCTCACGCAACGTGCGCTCGGCGGTCGGCGGTACGCCCCACAGATTCGTGTTGTCGGTGAGATCGAGATCGATCGGTGCGCGCTTCGGATCGTAGAGTGGCACTGCATCGTACGCGGCCCGTGCGATGGCCAGTCGATCAGCGTTCTGCATGGTTGGTCGTTCGGTCATGTCGGGCGTCTCCACGCACGTGCTGCCGCCGCGTGTCCCGGCAGTCCTTCGGCGTCCGCAAATCGACCCACGTCGTCGGCCAGCGATGCCGCGGCGTCCGGCGACACACGTTGCCATGTTGTCCAGCGCACAAAATCGAGTGTGGACAAACCCGAGTAGCATCGCGCCGCGCCAGCGGTCGGCAACACGTGATTGGCGCCCGTCATGTAGTCACCAAAGGCGACCGCACTGCTTTCGCCGACAAACACCGTACCCGCGCCGCGCAGCGCGGCGAGCGTTGTGTCGCGCACGTCATCGCGCACAATCAACAACAGGTGCTCAGCGGCCCACTCGTTCGCAAACGCAATCGCCTCTCGCAGACTGTCGGTGGTGACGACCGCGCCGCGTGCCGCGAGCGCCGCCCGCACCACGTCTGCACGTGGCGCGAACGCCAACTGCGCCGACAGCGTGTCTTCCACCGCCGCTGCCTGCTCGACCGCGTCCGCACCGACGAGCACCGCGATCACGGCCGCATCCGGATCGTGTTCGGCCTGCGCCAGCAGTTCGCGCGCGATCGCGTCGGGTGACGCGCTTCCATCCGCCAGCACCAACAGCTCACTCGGCCCGGCCGGTGAGTCGATGGCGACGCTCGAAACCAGTTGCAGCTTCGCTTCCGCGACGTAGGCGTTCCCCGGTCCGACAATCCGGTCCACCTGCGGTACCGAGGCGGTTCCCAGCGCCATCGCCGCAATGGCGCCGGCGCCTCCGATCGCAAAGACGCGGTCCACGTGGGCCAGCGCGGCGGCAGCAAGGACCACGGCCGACGGCATGCCACTGGAAGTTGGCGGCGAGCAGACCATGATCTCACCCACGCCCGCCACGCGCGCCGGAATGGC
>CAYWCJ010000014.1:24784-27672 GCA_964456595.1 uncultured Gemmatimonas sp.
AGCAACGAGCTCGGATACGCCGCCCGCCCGCCCGGCGCATACACGCCGACGCGCGCCAACGGATCCGGGCGACGACTGACGATGATGCCGGGCTCTGGAGACACTTCAACGGCGGCGGGCAGAAATGCGGTGTGCACCGCAGCGATGTTGCGCGCGGCACGTTCCATGGCAGCGCGGAGCGCCGGATCGAGCGCGCGGAGCGCTTCGTGCCAGAAGCGGCGCGGGACTTCGAGCTCCGCCAGCCTCACGCCGTCAAACTCGAACGCCATCTCGCGAAGCGCCACGTCGTCGCCGGCGCGCACCCGGTCGATGATGGTCGTCGTGCGAGAGCGAACCGTCGGGTCGCCCGACAGCGACCGGTCGACGATCGTGCGTCGGCTCGTGGCGTCGAGGGCGCGAAGAGCGCCGCGGGCCCGAATGGTGACTGCGCGTCCATCACCACTCATGGCACTGAGCGCTCGATGCGGGTGACCAGAATTCCTTCGCCGCCCAGTGCCCGAAGCTGCGAAATGGTCCTGTAGATGGTATCGGCGCTGACGACAGCGTGCACGGCCACGAACCGGCCACCGTCCGCAATGTCGATGACGGTCGGACCATTCAGCCCAGGAAGCACGCCGCGAACTGCGTCCATCGCATCACGCGGCACGTTGGCCATGAGGTAACGCTGGCCTCGGGCCCGGATCACGGAGGCGAGCGCGGTCACCAGATCGTCCAGCTCCTGCTTGCGAGTGGGGTCTCCGTTGCGAGGTCCGCCGGCCGCGGTGACCAGGTGAGCGCTCGACAGGACAATGGTTTCCACTTCCCGCAAACCGTTGACCCGCAGTGTCGAGCCGGTCGAGGTGAGGTCCACGACGACGTCGGCGATCCCCAGGTGCGGTGCGATTTCGGCAGCGCCCGAGACAGGCACGATCTCGACGTTACGGCCGCGATCGGCGAAGAATCGACGGGCGATCCGCGGGAAAACGGTGGCCACGCGGGCCGCTTTGTCAGCGCTCCCGATCTGATCGATGCTGGTGATGCCGGCGTCGTCCTTGGCGGCGACCACGAGACGACAGCGACCAAAGCCCAGGTCGAGGTGGGAGACGAGATTGCGCTCCGACTCGCTCACCAGGTCCCAACCGGTCACACCGACGTCGGCGGCTCCGTCGGCCACGAACTCGGAGATGTCCTGCGCCCGCACGAAGATGGCCTCGAACTCCCCGCCGAGGGATGCGGTCAGGGAGCGCTCGCTGGAGGAGCGCACCTCCAGCCCGGCGTCGTTGAACAGCTCGCGGGTGTCTTCACTGAGGCGGCCTTTGTTGGGCAGCGCAATTCGCAACATGGGAGATCCGATAGGTCGCTGGAACGTAGCGTGCCGGTGGGTAGCGACACGAAAAAGGCCCGTCCGAGAGGGACGGGCCAAGGGAAGCTCAGAACGTGTTGGGTTCAGCCTGTCACGCTGTTCACCCGCATACGCTCATCGCGCCTCGACCCGTGGGGCCGTGACCGTGATGCGCATGATGGTGGGAGGAGTTGTAGCCGGGCATGGGTGCAGCGTAGTGGCGGATGTGACGTGCGTCAAGTCGAGCGTAGGCGAACATGCAGTTGTCAATTGCGCCCGGCACCGCTCGTGAATAACTTCACAAGGCTTGCAGGGCCCTGCGAGCCGCAGGGTAAACTCCTGTTGAAAAAACAATTTCGATCAGGCTTGGAGGCTTCTCGACATGCGGTTATTCGGTACGGTAGTAGCGGTGGGTGCCGCGATTGCGATGAGCGCGTGCGGCGGCGAGAAGGCCGCTCCGGCGGCGGATTCTGCGATGGCGGCTCCGGCGATGGAAGCTCCCGCAATGGCGGCTCCGGCGGCGGGCGCGATGGCCCCGATCACGGGTACGACGCACGAAGTGAAGATGGTTGGCGACGGCACGGGTTATCGCTTCGAGCCGGCCGACATCACGGTCAAGGCCGGCGACGGCATCAAGTTCGTGTTCGTGTCGGGCGGCCCGCACAACGTGGCGTTCGACGCCGCGACGATCGCGCCTGCAGCGAAGACTGTGCTCGCCGCGAACATGCCCGAGCAGCAGGGTGAGCTCGCCGGCAAGATGATGCTTGCGGCAGGCGAGAGCTACACGGTTTCCTTCGCCGGCATGCCTGCTGGCACGTACGACTACTACTGCACGCCGCACCTCGCGATGGGCATGAAGGGCAAGGTTACGGTCCAGTAAGCAGTCCGTTCTACAGAAGGTCGCGGGGGCTGACGCAATGCGTTGGCCCCCGCGCTCGTTGAGGTGACTTGTGTCCACGTCGTCGTCGTCTGAAAACACCCCACGGTCGTCTGCGCGCGGTTTGCGATCTGGCGGCTCGCGATCTGGCGATGCGCCTGGTGACGCACCGCGCCGGAACTCGACCGATGCGCGACGGAGTGCGACATGGCGTGCGACGTGGATCGCGGCGCGTGCGCGTAACGCGTCGCGAAGGGCGTGGCCGATCGTCCTGGTTGGCGCGATGGCGTTGCTGGCGACGGTGCTCGTGCTCGTGCTCGTGCCCCAGCAGGCCGATCGCACCATGCGCCTGCAACTCGAGCGGATCCCGGTGGCACGCGACACGCTCGCGCTGCAGCGACAGCTCGATGCGCTCTCGCGACGCTATGGTGCGCTGCGGCGCGCCGACTCTGCGCACACGGAGGCGCTGCGCGTTGGGGACAGACGGGCGACGGCCGACGATCTGTCCGACGCCACCGCGCGCGGAGAGAGCGGCGGCGCCAGTGTCGCTGTCGAGCAGGGCGCCGACGCGTCGAGCGATGCCGACCTTGCGGAGCTGCGGCAGCGATTGAGTCGTGCGCGCTCGGTGCCACTGACGGAGAGTTACCGCGATCTCGCGCTCGCACGTGCGGTGCGAGGTGACGCGCGCGT
>CAYWCJ010000015.1:0-27347 GCA_964456595.1 uncultured Gemmatimonas sp.
GGCCTAGCGGGTGGGTTTTCGGTGGGACTGCGGGGGAGGGGGCGAAAGGGGAAGGGCCGGCGACCATGGGAGCGCGGAGTCGGCATCGCGAGCTGGGGGTGGCGGGTGTACCGAGTACTCGGGACGCGGTGGCGTGCAGCTCAAAACTGCGCATCGATCACTGGCGACCGAGCACTCGGAACCGAGCACTGGCGACCAAACACCGGGAACAGAGCACTCGGAACCGACGTGGTCGATAGCAGTCCGCTCTACCCGGTATTGAGTTCCGAGTACTCGGTACAGCCATCACCCCCAGCTCGCGAGGTTCGCCGAACGCGACCATGGAGCCAGCCCAACCGACTTCCCACCACCCAACGATCAACACTGGCGTCTCGCGCTTCGTACCAGCTAGTTGAACGCCGCAGCTCAACCCGCCCCCTTACGGCATCTCTTATGCGACCCACACGAGTGCTCGCCGTTGTGGCCGGCCTCACCGCGACACTCACCGCGACACTCAGCGCGCCACTCAGCTCCACACTGAGCGCGCAGAACATGCCGCCGGCCAAGGTCGCCGTCGACGATGCGACGATCGCGAACATGCGCTGGCGCAACATCGGGCCCGCCAACATGATGGGGCGCATCGTCGATATCGAAGGCATTCCGTCGCCGTCAAAGACGTTCTACGTCTCGACGGCGGCTGGTGGCGTCTTCAAGACGACGAACAACGGCACCACGTTCCGCCCCGTGCTCGATTCGGCGCGCGTCGCGGCCGGCGGTGATCTGGCCATCGCGCCGTCAGACACCAACGTGATCTACTGGGGCACCGGCGAGCCCAACTCGCGCAACTCCATTTCGCCCGGTGGCGGCATCTACAAGTCCGCCGACGGTGGACGCAGCTGGAGCTTCCTCGGTCTCGCCGAGACGCGGCATATCGGGCGCATTCAGGTGCATCCGCGCGATCCGAACACCGTGTGGGTGGCCGCACTCGGTCACGCGTGGGGAAGTAGCAAGGACCGTGGGCTCTACAAGACCACCGACGGTGGCACGACGTGGAAGAACACGAAGTTCATCGACGAGAAGACCGGTTTCATCGATGTGCAGGTGCATCCGCGCGACCCCAACGTGCTCTTCGCGTCGAGCTATCAGCGTGTGCGCGGACCGTACTTCCTCAACTCGGGTGGACCCGGTTCTGCGCTGTGGAAAACCACCGATGGCGGCGAGACGTGGAGTGAAGTGAACGGTGGTGGTTTCCCGGAGACGATGAAGGGGCGCATCGAGATCGCCATCTCGATGTCCAATCCCGACATCATGTACACACAGGTCGAAGCGGATACCGCGGCCAATCCGGTAAAGGACGCGAAGAAGGCGCCTGCGCGCCGACCGAGTGGGTTGTATCGGTCGGAAGATGGCGGCAAGACGTGGGCGTACATGAGTCCCGAGAACACGCGCCCGTTCTATTACTCGCAGGTGCGCGTCGATCCGAAAGATCCGAATCGTGTCAACTGGTCGTCCACGCCGGTCAAGTATTCGAGCGATGGCGGCAAGACGGCGGGCAACACGACGCAAGGATTGCACGTCGATCACCACGCCATGTGGATCGACCCGAACGATCCGCAGCGCGTCATCACCGGCAACGATGGCGGCATCGGCGTCTCGGCTGATCGCGGCGGCAATTGGCTCTTCCCCAACTCCATCGCGCTCGGCCAGTTCTACAACATATCGGCCGACATGGCGGTGCCGTATCGCGTCTGCGGCGGCTTGCAGGACAACGGCTCATGGTGCGGCCCCAGTCGTCGAAAGAACGGGCCCATTACGAACGCCATGTGGCACAACGTCGGTGGCGGCGACGGCTTCGTCACGCAGCAGGACTACACGAACTCCGATCTGCTGTACTCCACCTCGCAGGGCGGCAACATGGGTCGCCTCAACTTTGCGACCGGTGAGCGCACGCCGTTGCGCAAGCCGACATGGCGCGAGAGTGGTTATCTCGCGTGGAGCGATTCCATCTACGCCGTGTGGCCCGACACCACGAAAGCGGCGAGCGCCGAGCAGAAGCGCCGCATGGCGACGATCCGCACACGGCAGCGCGCAGACTCGGTGGCGTACGCGCTGCGGTGGAACTGGAACACGCCCTACATCATCTCGAAACACAATCCGGCCACGTTGTACTTTGGCGCGAATCGTGTGCTCAAGAGCGTCAAGCATGGCGACGAGATGTTCCTCATCTCACCGGAATTGTCGTACGCCGATTCGGCGAAATTGCACGTGGCGTTGCGCACGACGGGTGGCATCACACCCGACGTGACGGGTGCAGAGACGTTCGGCACCGTGGTCTCGCTCAACGAATCGCCGATTCGTCCGGGATTGCTGTTCGCCGGCACCGACGACGGACGGGTGTGGCTGACGCGGAACGACGGTGCGAACTGGGAAGAGCTCACGAGTCGATTCCCTGGTCTCGCGGCGGGTTCGTACGTCTCGCGCATCGAGCCGTCGCACTTCGATACCGCCACGTTCTACGTCACCTTCGACGATCATCGCCGCAACAACTTCACGCCGTACGTCTACGCAACGGAGAACTACGGCAAGAGCTTCGCGTCGATCGCCAACAACCTGCCCACGGGCCAACCGGATTTCGCGCACGTCATTCGGGAAGATCCGAAGAATCGCGATCTGCTGTTTCTTGGCACCGACGTTGGCGTGTACATGTCACTCGATCGCGGACAGTCATGGCGCAAGTTCATGACCGGACTGCCGACGACCCCGGTGCATGACCTGATCATCCATCCGCGCGACGGGGAACTGATTGCCGGCACGCATGGTCGTTCCATCTGGATAGCGGACATCACGCCGCTGCAGCAGATGACACCGGAGGGGCGCATGGCCAAGGCTGCGCTGTTCGCGCCGCGCACGGCCTTCCAGTGGGGCGAGTCGACGATCAACGGTGGCAATTCGGGGCAGGGCGTCTTTCAAGGACCCAGTCCGGCGTACGGCGCGTCACTGTGGTACCGACTCGGAGAGACGAACGGTGGTCCGGTGCGGATCGTCGTGCAGGACGCGTTGGGCGATACGCTCCGTTCGCTCACCGGTCCGGGGCAGGCGGGCGTACACAACGTGGTGTGGGATATGCGCGGGCAGCGTCCGGCGCCGCGTATTGCACTCTCCCCGGCACAGCTGCGTGACAGCACTGCCACTGCGGTGCGCGTGACGCGTGCGCTCGACTCGCTCGAGAAGGCGGGTGCAGTGCCTGCACCGATGCTGGCGATGATTCGCACCACCATGCGTACGGGTGAGCAGCCGCCGCAGATGCAGGCGATGCTTGGCGCACTCGGCGGCGGTGGCGGTGGCAGTGGTCGTGGTGCAGGCGCCGGCGGCTTTGAGGATCGACCGGGTGAGTCGCGTGCGACGCCAAGCTGCCCGACTGGAGGGGCCGCTGGTGGACGAGGTGGACGTGGCGGTGGCGGCGCAGGCGGCGGTGAAAGCGGCGGTGAAGTGGCTGGCGGCGCTGCCGGATTCCAGGCAGCCTTTGGCCCGCTGCGCGAGGCGCTGGGCGACGACATCGCGGCGATCGGCCTGTTCCCCGGTGGCGGCGGAGGCGGTCGCGGTGGACGCGGCGGCGGTGGTCCGCAGCTCACGCTTGTTGGCACTGGTGACTACCGCGTCACCATCATCGTGGGCGGCACGAGCTACTCGAAAGTGTTGCGCGTCGAACGCGTCAGCGGCGGCGAAGGCGGCGGTGGCTTCTTTGGGCAGGACGACGATAACGATCGTCCGCTCAAGGGCGCTCGGAAGTAGACAGCTGCAACGCACGACAAACAACCAACAGCAGACACGGAGAGCTAGGAGCACTGGGGGAGAACTGCGACTACGAGAAGAGCGTTTTCAATTCTTGTAGTCCTGTTTTTCTCCTCAATTCTCCTGAATTCTCCCGATTTCTCCGTGTCTGCTGTTTGTTGTTTGCTGTTTGTTGTTTGCTGTTCTCGCAGTCCCGCTGTTCGTGTTTCGTCCTGCTGCTTCTCGACCTACTCCGTCGCGATAAGCTTCTCCGCCAGCGCCGGAAATCCGCGCGCAGTCGCGAGCTGTGCCGGCGTTGTGCCGTCGTCCATTTCGGCGTGTGGCTTCGCGCCGCGCGCCAACAGCAGGTCACAGAGCGCTTCGTCGCCGCGTGACGCCGCGATGTGCAGCGGTGTGATGCGTCGCTCGCCGAGTGCGGTGACGTCGGCACCCGCCATCACGAGCCGCTTGACGATGCCGTGCACGCTGGCGCCGGCGATGGCCGCATGGAGGGGCGTATTTCCAGTGGCGTTGGTGGAAATCGCGTCGAGGGGTGCGCCCACGTCGATGAGGAGTGCCGCGGCGCCTTCGCGCCCGAAGAAGCAGGCGAGGTGCAGCGGTGTCCAGCCATCGGCCGTGCGTCGCGCGATCGCTTCCTTGTCAAACGTGAGCGCCGAATCGAGCGCGGACACGTCGCCGAGTACGGCCGCTTCGGCGGCGTCGAGCGAACGTGCGCCGAGCAGCAACGGTACCAGCTCGGCGGCTCCGACGTAGCAGGCGTGCAGTACCAACGATTCGCCGCTCGGACCCGTGTGCATGCGTGCCGCCGGGTCGGCCGCGAGCAGGGCAGCAACCTGATCGTGCGTACGCCCTCGCATGGCGGTGAGCAATGCGTCGGACGCGACGAGCACGGCGGGTTCCTTATCGAACGGTGGCTTTCACGGCGATGCCGGCAGCATCGCGCAACCGCGAGAGGGCTTCGCGCGCTTCGCGTAGTTGAGGTTGCAGCGGCGCTTCCGCGTCCTTCCAGAGCGTGAGGAATCGCTCGTAGGATGCAATCGCGCGCTCGCGCTCACCAAGCTGCTCGAAAACGTGCCCGCGCGCGAGATAGCTGCGCACGAACATCGGCCACGCCGCCTCCGGCAGACTCCCCTGGCCGAACCGTTTCGGATCGATCGTCTCGTACATCTGGGCTGCGTGACGCAGCTCGCCAAGCTCCGCGAACACGGCAGCGCGGGCGATCGACCGCATGCCGCTCATACCCAAGGCCGCACGACGCAGTGAGTCGGCGCTGGGAAACGTCTGCGCGATGCGAACTGCCGTCGCACTGTCGCCGCGCTGCAACGCTGCAAGCGCCTCCAGCTCCGGGTAGCCGTTGGACGCCGGTCCGCTCCATCGACGCGCGACCGTCGCGAACGCCGTGTCGCGCGTTTCCAGATAGATCATGTACGGAATCGTCGCATCGCGCCGGCCGCTCGCTGTGCCACGCTCGAACTCGCGCACGCCGTCCAGCAGCAACGAGCGCGTGGACGCACTCATCGGCAATCCCATGCCGACCTTCATGCCGGCGCTCAGCCAACCGGTAACAAACTCGGACTTCGCCTGGTCGGGGCCGAGCATCCTGGGGTCCGTCTGGCGCAGTAATCCGGCGGCGGTATCCACGAGGCTCGGCATACCGGTTTGTCCACCGGCGGACATCGCGCCGAGCAGACCCTGGAGACGATCGTTGACGCGCATGCGCTTGAGCGAGTCGAGTGAGAAGCGTTGCATGACCGCACGCAGCTCGGGGCCGGCGGTTGGCAATCCCGCCTTCGCCTTGATGAACAGGATGCGCCACTCGAACATCGGATCGGCGGTGGCCGGCCGGCGCAGTGCCTCACGCAGCACGAAGATCGCACTGTCCGGCTGCGACATCTGTTCGTAGGTGTTGGCCAGCGCGACACGTGCATTCACTGCGTCAGGATCGGACGTCACCCAACCCGCCGCGGCATTGCGCGCCTGCAGCTGTGCCACGTCGCGCAGTCGTGTCACCTGATCGATCGTGCCGATGCGCCGTTCGTACTCATCCGGTCCGCCGGCCTTGATCGTGTCGCCGACGAGCACGAGGAATGAGCGGTTCGTCGCCGCCTGACCATACATCTCCACGAGGTGCTGATACGCCAGATGAAAGGTCGGATCGAGTCGAATGGTGCGCTGAAAACCGCGTAACGATTCGCTGAGATACTTGGCCGTGCTGTCCGGCGAATAGCCGTACGAGGTGTTCCAGACGAGATGGTAGGCAGCGTCGGCCAGCGCGTACCACGCTTCGGCGTCCGTGGAGTCGGTGGCGACGAGTCGCGCCAGTCGATTGCGCGAGGCGAGGAAGGAGCTCTGCGTGGTAATCGAATCACCCTTCTCCATCGCAGCGAACGCGCGCGTGAGCTCTGCGTGACCGCGCACGATCTCCTGCCGCGGCGCTGGAAGACGATCCGCGTACAGAACGGCCTGCTCCGCCGAAATGCTGCGCGAACTATCGGTGCTCGCGTCCCACCCAAGGGCGAGCGACTTCTTGTAGTACGCGAGTGCGAAAGTGGAATCGGCGGCGATGGCGTTGGTGAAGGCGGAATCCGCCGCGCGGAGTCGCCATCCGTTCAGATGCTTGAGCCCTTCGAGGTAGTACCGATAGGCGGTGACCGATGTCGTCGTCTGCTTGGCCAGTTCGAAGGTGATGCGTGGCGCACCCACCAGATCCAGCAGATCGGTGGCGATGGCTTCGAAGACGGGGCGCGGATCGCTCCCCTTGGCGGCGGCAACGCGCGCCTCTTCGGTGCTCTGTCCGGTGCCCACGTCGTACAGGCTCGCGGTGACGATGAGCGAATCGCCGGCCGCCAGCACCTGCCCCATCACCACACGACCGGCGCCCGCGCGACGGGCCAGTCGACGCGCGTCTTCCAAACCAACGCGAGACTGCGCGTCCAGCTTCTCCGCGCGCAGCAGGTCGAGCGTGCGCTCGTACTTCACGACCGAGAGGTCGTTCCACTGTGCGAGCGACAGCGTAAGCATGTTCAAGCTCCCTTCGCGCAACCAATCGAGAGAGCGATCCGGGCCCTGCACTTCAAATGGCGCGACGAACCAGGCGCGATCGTTGGTGGCGTTGGCGCGGCTTCTCGTCCAGGCGAAGAGCAGTGCGAGCGCGGCGACGAGCGAACCTGCACCGCCGATAAGGCGACGACGACTCGCGCCGCGCGCCGCGCGCCGCTGTGTCGGTGCGATGCGTCCGATCTGATGCGTTGGTGTGTTGTCGTCGAACACGCTGCCATCGAGTGCGGCGGCGAACGCCGCGCCGCGCTGAAACCGCTCGCCGGCGGACTTGTGCAGCAGCCGATCCACCGCCGAACCGACGTCGTTGGGAACGCCGGGCACCTTCTTGGAGAGCGGTTCCTGCTTCTCGGTGATCTGCTTGACCAGTACCGACGCCGCCGTGGGCGCATCGATGGCGGGCGCACCACTCAGCAACTCGTAGGCGATCAGCCCGAGCGAGTAGAGATCGCTCCGACCATCCAGCGTGTCGTCGCCGGACGCCTGTTCGGGGCTCATGTAGCGCGGAGAGCCGAGGATGAAGCCGCTGCCAGTGAGGTTGCTGGTGTCGGAGAGCGCGCGCGCGATGCCGAAGTCGGTGAGCATGGCACGACCGGTCTCGCGATCGAGCAGCACGTTTTCCGGCTTCACATCGCGATGCACGATACCGGCGGCGTGTGCGTAGTCGAGGGCGAGGGCGAGGTCGCGCAGGATGGGGACCGCGTCGTCCACGCTCAATGACTGCTGACGCGTGGTGCGTTCGCGCAGACTCTCCCCCGGCACGAACTCCATCACGAAGTAGAGCAAGCCGTCCGCTTCGCCTGCAGCGTAGACAGCCACGATGTTCGGATGGCGCAACCGCGCGACAGTGCGCGCCTCCTGGGCAAACCGGTGACGGATCTCCGCGCTGGTACCGACTTCCGGGGCGATGACCTTGATGGCGACCGGACGATCGAGCGTGATGTCGCGCGCGAGAAAGACGGTGCCCATGCCGCCCTGTCCAAGCGACCGCTCGATCACATACTGGCCGGCCAACGCCTGCGAGAGTCTGGAGAGGAGGTCCGGCGCGATGGAAACAGGCATTCGTCGAATGAGGTCGCGTGGAGCAGCGGGGGTGCCGGTCGCGGATTGCAGCGGGCAGCGTCAGTGACGCAGCCTGCCTGCCTACACTACGGATGGATCCGAAAAGTTCCGTCGCGGTTCGGTCACATGGGACTCAGGATCGAACGGCGACGCTCCGGCCGTACTAGTTTCGTGCTCTATGCCCCTATCTCCGACACCACTGAGGCCCCTGATCGTTGCGTTGTTGATGCTGATGCCCGCTGCGTGCCGGGCGCCTATGCCACCATCTGGGCAATCCGCCTCCGCTTCCGGAGTTGCGGTTGAGCCTGCTCCCATTGTAATCGCCCACCGCGGGGCGAGCGGCCACCGACCGGAACACACCCTCGAGGCCTACGCCATGGCCATCGCTATGGGCGCGGACTACATCGAACCGGATCTGGTCAGCACCAAGGATGGCGTCCTGATGGCTCGGCACGAGAACGAGATCGGCAGCACCACCGACGCCGCCACCAAGTTTCCGAGCCGGCGCACGACCAAGGTGGTGGACGGCGACACCATCCGCGGCTGGTTCATCGAAGACCTGACGTTGGCCGAAGCGCGTACGCTGCGGGCGAAGGAGCGGCTGGCGTTCCGGTCGCATGACCACGACTTCCAGCATGGTGTGCCGACCTTCGACGAGGTGCTCGCGCTGGCCGACAGTGCCGGCCGCCGACGCGGTCGCACGGTGGGCGTCTACCCGGAAACCAAGCATCCGACCTATTTCCGGGGCGTCGGACTGCCGCTCGAACCGAAGCTTCTGGCCGCGCTGCGGGCTCGCGGCCTCGATCGGCGCGATGCACCGATCTTCATCCAGAGCTTCGAGTCGGGGAATCTGCGGCAGCTGGCTACCGAGACCGCGGTGCGGCTGATCTTTCTGGTTTCCTCGCCGGCGCAGGTAACGCCAGCGTCGCTGCGCGAGATCGCTGGCTATTCTTACGGCATCGGTGCCAACACGCGTCTGGTGGTTGGCTCGGACAGCTCGGCCAAACCCAGCACGGTGGTCAGCGACGCGCACGCGGCGGGCCTCAAAGTGCACGTCTGGACCTTGCGGTCGGAGGCCGTGTTCCTCCCCAAGCGATACGGGGGAGATCCGCTGGCCGAGGTGCGTGAAATGCGAGCGCTGGGCGTTGACGGAATCTTCGGGGATTTCCCGGACGTCGTGGTGAAAGGGCTGGGCCGGTGATTTGCGGCTTGCTGTTTCCGACGCGGGCATTCAGTTCTCTAAAGACATGCGGAACCCGTCATTCGTTTTCTGACTGACATCCCCCACCGGAGTTGCTGATGTCCATGGAACGAGCTGATGCCGAACGTGCGATCAATGACATTCTGGCGGCGCAGTGGGATCCGCTCGCGTCGCACGATGTGCAGTCGTATCAGCACGTCGGGCACGAGGTGTACGCGCTGCTGGCGCGCGGCGCGTCGGACACGCAGGTGGGGCGGTATCTGCATAAGGTGGAACGCGAGGAGATGCAACATCCGGACGCTGATGCCCGCGACCTGTCCGCTGTACTGAAGGTGCTGCGCGGGATCGAGCGCGTGATGTAACGGGTTGGCGACCGGGCACCGCCGCAACGCGCCTGACTCCGCTTTTCGCTGTGCTCAGTTTTTGGTTTTGAGTGTACCGTACGAGTGGAGCCGGACCTGCAACTGCGCAGCGCCAATCGTTTGGGCCACTCACCATCGACCATGCTCGATACCGCGATCTCGACTCCGCCCGCCGCCACGCCGGACAAGGATCGTCCGCTTCGCGACGACATCCGGCTTCTTGGCCGCATACTCGGCGATGCGATTCGCGACCAGGAGGGCGTGGCCACCTTCGAGCTGGTGGAGAACGTGCGCAGGACGGCGGTGCGGTTTGCACGCGAAGGCAAGGCCGAAGACCGCGCGGCGTTGAATCATCTGCTCAACGACCTGCCACGCGATACGATGCTCTCGGTGGTGCGCGCCTTCGCGTACTTCCTGCAGTTGGCCAACATCGCCGAAGACGCGCACCACGTACGTCGTCGTCGTGCGCATGATCTGGCCGGATCGCCGCCGCGCGCGGGCAGTCTGCCGTACGCGCTCGACGCGGTCATCGCGCGCGAGCCGTCGGAACACGCACCGGCCGATGAGCAGCTCGCGGAGTTCTTCGCGCATGCACTCGTGTCCCCTGTGCTCACCGCGCACCCCACCGAAGTGCAGCGGCAGAGCACGCAGCGGGCGATGCATGTCATCGCGGAATTGCTCGACAAACGCGACCGATTGACGCTGACGCCTGACGAAGTCGCGGAGCTCGACGACGAGCTGGAGACCCTGGTGCTCACGCTCTGGCACACGCGTATGGTCCGTCCGCATCGGCTGCGCGTGATCGACGAAGTGAAGAACGGCATCAACTACTATCGCACCACCTTCTTCACCGAACTGCCGCGATTGTACAGCATCACCGAGGACCTGTTGCGCGAGCGGTTTCCGGATCGTGACTGGTCGTTGCCGAGTTTCTGTCGGGTGGGCAGTTGGATCGGTGGTGATCGCGATGGCAATCCGTTCGTCACGGCAGAGATTCTGCGCGAAACCGTGCGACTGCAATCGGCGGCGGTGCTCGAGTTCTATCTCGAAGACATACATGCGCTCGGTCAGGACCTGCCGCTCTCGCAACTGCTGCTCAAGGTGAGCCCGGAGCTGGAGGCGCTGTCAGCGCGTTCGCCGGACACATCGCCGCAACGACTCGACGAGCCGTATCGACGCGCACTGATCGGCATCTACGCGCGACTGGCCGCAACGGCGCGCACACTCGATCACGCGCAACCGATACGCGCCGCCGTCGGGGACGCCGAACCCTACATGACGGCGGCAGCGTTTGCACAGGACCTCGCGGTCATTCGCGATTCCTTGCGTGGCTCGAAGGTGGCCCGGTTGGCGGACGGTCGGTTGCGCCGGCTCATTCGCGCCGCGGACGTCTTTGGTTTTCATCTCGCCCCGCTCGATCTGCGGCAGAACTCCGATGTGCATTCGCGCATTGTGGCTGGGCTGTTGTCGCAGGCGGGTGTGCAGGCCGACTACGAGTCGCTGAACGAGGCCGAGCGCATCGCGCTGTTGGGGCTCGAGCTGGCCGGCACACGTCCGTTGTATGCGCCGTACCTGCAGTATGAGCCCCAGGTGCGTGGCGAACTGGACATCTTCTTTGCGGCCGCCGAGCTTCGCGCGCGCTACGGCGACGCATCGCTGCCCAACTGCATCATCTCCAAGTGCGATGGGTTGTCGGACTTGCTCGAGGTCGCGCTGCTGCTGAAGGAAGCGGGGCTGATGACTGGGGGTGATGCGCCATCACTGTCGATGCACATCATCCCGCTCTTCGAGACTATCGAGGACCTGCGTCGCGCTGGCGCCACCATGCACGCGGCCTTTTCGATGCCGAGCTATCGTGCACTGGTCGCATCCATGGGCAACGTGCAGGAGGTCATGCTCGGCTACTCGGACAGCAACAAGGACGGTGGATTCTTGACGTCCGGTTGGGAGTTGTATCAGGCCGAAGTGGCGCTCACGCGCGTGTTCGCGTCGCATGGCGTACGCCTGCGCCTCTTTCACGGTCGCGGCGGGTCCGTGGGACGAGGCGGTGGTCCGAGCTACGATGCGATTCTCGCCCAACCTGCTGGTGCGGTGAGTGGGCAGATCCGCATCACCGAGCAGGGCGAAGTGATTGCGTCCAAGTACGCGAACGCTGAAGTGGGTCGTCGCAATCTGGAGATCCTCGTCGCGGCGACGCTCGAAGCGACGCTCACCGATCATGAGAATCGCGTCGCGCCCGCAGAGCCGTTTCATCCGGTCATGGACCGGTTGTCCGCGCTGGCCTTCGCCGCGTATCGCGCGCTGGTGTACGAAACGCCCGGGTTTGCGCAGTACTTTCGCGAGTCCACGCCGCTCTCGGCGATTGCCACGCTCAACATCGGCAGCCGACCGGCGGCGCGCCGCGCGACGGATCGCATTGAGGATCTGCGTGCGATTCCGTGGGTGTTCTCGTGGGCGCAGTGTCGCGTGATGCTGCCCGGTTGGTACGGCTTCGGCAGCGCCGTGGAACCGTGGCTTGCGGAGGTGCCAGACGGAATGGACACGTTACAACGCATGTTCCGTACGTGGCCGTTCTTTCGCAGCTTGTTGTCGAACATGGACATGGTACTGGCCAAGTCGGACCTGGCGATCGCGTCGCGCTATGCCGAATTGGTGAGCGACGCGGCCTTGCGTGCGAAGATCTTCGGGCGCATCGAGGCGGAGTGGCATCGCACGCGCGACGCGCTGTTGCTAATCACGGGGCAAGCACGACTGCTGGCCGACAATCGTCTGCTGGAGCGTTCCATCGCCACGCGTTTTCCGTACATGGATCCGCTCAACCACCTGCAGATCGCGATGTTGCGCAGACTGCGCGCGAACGAGTATGCGGGTGAGTCCGACGCCGCGTTGGACGATCGTATCCAGCGCGGGATTCATCTCACGATCAACGGAATCAGCGCGGGGCTGCGGAATAGCGGGTGAGTCGCTAGTCCATCGCGAACTCCTTCGCGTGCGCAACCGCGAACGAGAACGTCTTCGCCCGGCTTCTCGTCTCCATCATGTCCGCCACACGCTCCAATCGCGCCGGAATCGCGCAGATCTTTTCCTGCGCCTTGCGACCGAGATCGTTCAGCCCTTCGAGCGTGTCGATAGCCCAGAACTTGATCAGCTCTTCGACAATCTTGAGATAGTCGCGCGGACCGTAGATGCCGGCACGACGGATCACGTCGGCCATCTCGCGGAAGTGCGGCATGTTGATACCCGGCATGTCGATGCTCGGCATGATCAACGCCGCCGATTCGAGCGCACGATTCGGATCGCGCAGGAGCACCTTCTCGAAGATCGCTCGATAGAAGACGTAGTGACGCGCCTCTTCCTTCGCGACGTTGGACAACACCTCGCCGATGAGCGGCTCGTACTCGCTGGCGAGTTTGCCCGTGTTGCTGTGGCTCACCTGCGTGGCGCGCTCCTGCAGCGACGTGTACACGAACACGCGATACGGATCGCGGTCCCATGCCGGGGCGAAGCCCGCTTTCAAATACTCGAACTGCATGCGCTCGAGCACCGGATTGTCGAGGATGCGGCTGTCATGCATATAGTCATGCAGAATCGCGCCGTGCCGGTCTTCTTCGGCGGTCCAGAGATTCGTCCAGCGTGACCAGAACGACTCGTTGCCCAGATACACGGCGAGAAGCCGGTGAAAATGTGGCAGCCCTTCTTCGGTGAGCAGGTTGAGAGCGAGCGCCACGCGCCCCGGCAAACTGATCCCCTTGGCCCGTTCGCGCAGTGCGCGGATGTGGGCGTCCGGGTCGGTGTCGGGCTCGGGGTTGAGCACTTCGCTGGGGAACCACAGGATGCGCTTGGCTTCGTGCGCGATCATGAGTTCGTTGACATCAGGCTCCAGATCGGAGAGGACTTCGACCTTGGCCAGCAGATCTGCGTCGGGGAGTAGCATTCCCGTGGGAGTTCGAGCGACAGGAGAACGCGCCGAGTTCAGGCACGGCGTGAGCGGGACCAGCGCGAGCAAGATACCCTAAGATACGCGCACTGGCACGGCATCGCTCGACCGTACTTGTCCGACTATCACGAGCGGGCCGTTAGTTTTCGATCATGGCAAATACGCCCCCGAAGAAACCCAAGTACGATACCAAGCGCGCCTGGGCTGAAGCTCGCGCGCTGTTGTGGACGCATCGCCGCTCGGTCGGCATCGGTCTTGCCCTCATGCTGCTCAGTCGCGCCGCCGGACTGGTGCTTCCCGGCAGCTCCAAGTGGTTGATCGACAATGTCCTCACCAAGCAGGACTTTTCGCTGCTCACGCCGATCGTCATTGCGGTCGGCGTTGCCACGCTCGTGCAGTCGATCACGTCGTATGCGCTGTCCCAGGTGGTCAGCGTGGCCGCGCAGCGGGCGATCGCAAATCTCCGCTCGGAGGTACAGGCGCACCTCATCAGACTGCCGGTTCGCTTCTTCGACAGTACCAAAAGCGGTGTGCTCGTTTCGCGCGTGATGAATGACCCGGAAGGGATCCGCAATCTCATCGGCACGGGTCTGATTCAGATGGTCGGAGGGCTGCTGACCGCCGCGGTCGGACTCGGCGTGCTCTTCTGGCTGAACTGGCAGCTCACGGTCGTGACGATGGTCTTTCTCGTCATCTTCGGCGTGGGCATGGCGACGGCCTTCAAGCGGCTGCGTCCGATCTTTCGCGAACGCAGTGTGATCACCGCCGAGGTCACGGGGCGTCTCACCGAAACGATTGGTGGCATCCGACTCATCAAGGTCTACACGGCCGAGCAGCGTGAGCAGCAAGTGTTTGCAGGGGGCGTGGATCGCCTGTTCAAGAATATCGCGAAGACGATCACCGGCACCTCGGCCGCGACGGCGCTCTCCACGGCAGTCGTTGGAGCAGTCGGTGTGCTCGTGATGGCCGTCGGCGGGCGCGCGGTGCTCAATCAGACGATGACGTTGGGCGACCTGATCATGTACGTGTTCTTCATCGGACTCGTCACGCTGCCGCTCATTCAGATCGCCAACATCGGCACACAGCTCACCGAAGCGTTTGCCGGACTCGATCGCATCCGCGAGCTGCGCGACATGGCCACCGAAGATCAGGAAGACGCATCACGTCTCGCGGTCACGGGCATCCATGGCGACGTCGTCTTCGAGAACGTGGTCTTCGAGTACGAGAAGGATGTGCCGGTACTCAAGGGCGTGTCGTTCAACGCGCCGGCCGGCACCACCACCGCCCTCGTGGGATCGAGCGGCGGTGGCAAGAGCACCATGATTTCGCTGATCATGGCCTTCGCGCAGCCGCAGCAGGGGCGCATCCTCGTCGATGGCAAGTCGCTGTCCGATCTCCGCTTGCAGGAGTATCGCCGGCATCTGGGCGTGGTGATGCAGGACAACTTCCTGTTTGACGGCACGGTGAAGGAGAACATCTCGTTTACCAAACCGGGCGCCACCGACGAGCAGGTACGCGAAGTTGCACTCATCGCCAACGCCGACGAGTTCATCCAGGGCTTTCCACAACAGTACGACACGATCGTGGGGGAGCGCGGGGTGAAGCTGTCAGGTGGACAACGGCAACGAGTGGCCATCGCGCGCGCCATTCTCGCCAATCCGCGCATCCTGATTCTCGACGAAGCCACGTCCTCGCTCGACAGCGAAAGCGAGCAGCTCATTCAGGAAGGACTGCGTCGCCTGCGTGCCGGACGCACCACGTTCGTCATCGCGCACCGCCTCTCCACGATCACGAGCGCCGATCAGATCCTCGTGCTCGAGCACGGTGAGATCGTCGAACGCGGCACGCATCGCGAGTTGATGACGATGAGCGGCAGGTACCGCGATCTGTACGATCGACAGTACAGCCTCGAAAGCGATCGCTTCATCAACCCGGGAGAGGATTTCACCACCGTGTCTCCCGCCGGCGCCACCAGCAGGTGAAGTTGCAGCACACACCGAACAGTCCTCCACACCGGATCCGACCCTGACCGCTCCCGTTTCGTTTACCAGTCTGCAGCTGCATCCGAGTCTCCAGCGCGGTCTCAAGGATCTCGGATTCCTGCGTCCCACGCCCATTCAGAGCGAGGCGATCCCGCCCGCCCTTGAAGGACGCGACGTACTGGCGTGCGCGATGACGGGTAGCGGAAAGACGTACGCGTTTCTCCTGCCGATCATGCATCAGCTGCTGGAGAAGCCACGCGGCGTCACGCGCGCGCTGGTGCTCACGCCAACGCGTGAACTCGCGGCGCAGATTCTCGAAAGTCTGAACGACGTGGCGATCCACACGCCCCTCACGGGCGCGGCCGTCTTTGGCGGTGTTGGCATGGGTCCGCAGGAGCACGCGTTCCGTACCGGTGTGGATGTCATGGTCGCGACGCCGGGTCGTCTGCTGGACCATTTCCGGTCACCGTACGCAAAGCTCGAGCATCTCGAATACCTCGTGCTCGACGAAGCAGATCGCATGCTCGACATGGGGTTCCTCCCCGAGATCAAGAAGATCCTGCGTCACCTGCCGTCGCGGAAACGTCAGACGCTGTTCTTCAGCGCCACGATGCCGGCACCGATCGCGGCGCTTACCAAGGAGATGCTCACCACACCGGCGACGCTCAACCTGCAGCGCAAGGCAGCCCCGGCGGTCGGCATTACGCAGGCGATCTATCCGGTGTCGCAGGATCTCAAAAGCGCGCTGCTCGTCGAACTGCTCAAACGTGGTGACATGCCGCAGGCGCTGGTCTTCACGCGCACGAAACATCGCGCCAACCGCCTCGCATCGCAGTTGGTCACCAACGGCATCAAGGCCGAGCGCATTCACGGCAATCGTTCCCAGTCGCAACGCACGTTGGCACTGGCGGGCTTCAAGGACGGCCTCTATCAGGTGCTCGTGGCCACCGATATCGCGGCACGCGGTATCGATGTCGAAGCACTGGGCCACGTGGTCAATTTCGATGTGCCGGTCGCTCCGGAAGACTATATCCACCGCGTGGGTCGTACGGCACGCGCCGAATCCACGGGCGAAGCGTTCACCTTCGTCTCGCCAGAAGAAGAAGGCGAGTTGAAGCAGATCGAGAAGGCGATCGGTCGTCAGCTCCCGCGCGTCACGGTCGCTGGCTTCGACTACGCTGCCCGTCCGGCTGGAAAACTCGAAGTGCCACTCGCCGAACGTATCGCCGAGATCCGCAAGAAGAAGGCGGAGGATCGTGTGCGGTCCGCTGCGAAAGCAGCGCGTCGCGAAAGTGCGGGCGCGGCGCCGCGCCCGAGTGCACCGCGTGGCGGTGGAGGCAGCAGCTCCGGAAGCGCGAAGCCGAGCGGCGGCGGTCGTACCGGCGGCTCGCGGCCCAGTGGCGGGCGCGGCGGCAGCACCGGCGGCGGTCGTCCAAGTGGCGGCGGGCGGTAGCAGCTATCTGGTTCGAGCGCGTGCGGAGACGCCGTGAGTGCGCGGTACGCGATTCCGGCGTCACGTCATCGCGCTGAACAGGTGATCGATCGCAGCCGCTTCATCTGCACGATCGCACCCGTACGTTTCTCGGAAGACGCGCAGGCGTTCATTCACCACATGAACGCCGAGTTCCCCGACGCGACACACCACTGTTGGGCGTACGTGATCGGTGCGCCTGGCAGCACCGACCGCATCGGCATGTCCGACGACGGCGAACCGCACGGGACCGCCGGGCGGCCGATGCTGACCGTGCTACTGCACAGCGGCATCGGCGACATCGCGGCGGTCGTGACGCGCTACTACGGCGGCATCAAGCTTGGCACGGGCGGCCTCGTGAAGGCCTACAGCGCCTCCGTGCAGCAAGCGCTTGCCGAGCTCCCGCGCAGTGAACATCGTGAACACATCCTACTGGACGTGACGGTCGCGTATCCGAGCATCAGCGCACTGCAGCAGCTGTGGCCCGTGCACGAAGTGGAGGTGCTCGGCGAGCGCTACGAGGCGGACGTCTCCTTTGCGATACGAGTGCCTGTGGAACGCGCGGCGTCACTGACGCAGGCACTCATGGATGTCACGAGAGGGCAGGCCGTCGTTTCGGCCACCAACCGCAAAAGCAACAGCGACTGACTATCACGGATAGCAACGGATTGACAAGTGATTTTCGGCGATCCAGCAACTGCAACCGACTGACGCGGATGAACGCGGAAACGACGCGGATTCTGCCGATACTGCTGGGAGTTTGTGAACCGAGACAGACCCACCAAAAAGTAGTTGCTGTATGCGCGAAACTCAGAGCCCTTGATCCATGTTCATCCGCGTCAGTCAGTTCTTCGCCGTTGCCGTTGCCTGATCCCCGAAAATCCCTTCTCAATCCGCTGCTATCCGTGATAGTCAGTCGCTGTTTGCTGTTCGACGTTGCTCGCCCTACGACAGCCCCTCAATCGTCCCATCACTCCGAAGGCGCATCTTCTCCGCCGCCGGCTCCTTGCCGAGCCCCGGCATCGTCATGATGTCGCCCGCTTTCGCGACAACGAATCCAGCGCCCGCCGAACCGTACACATCGTTGATGCTGATCCGGAATCCGCGCGGCCGTCCAAGGCGTGTCGGATCGTCAGTCAGCGAGTACTGCGTCTTCGCGATGCACACCGGTGTGGCCCCCATGTCGATCGATTCGAGATAGTCGATCGCACGCGAAGCAGCAGGAGAGAAGTCGACACCATCGGCGCCGTACACGCGCGTCGCAATCGTGTTGATCTTCTCTCGAATTGGAAATGTCGCGTCGTACAGCGGCCTGAAGTCCGCCGTGCCGCCGTCCAGTAACGCGAGCACTTCACGCGCCAGTGCTTCGCCGCCCGCGCCGCCTTCGGCCCACACGTTGCACAGTGCAACCGGTGCTCCCGCACGCGCCGCCTGATCGGCCACCATCTGCAGCTCCGCGTCGGTGTCGCTCAGTCGCACGTTGATCGCCACCACTACCGGCACGCCGAACTGTCGCACGTTCGCGATGTGATGGTCGAGATGTTCGAGGCCACGTTCGAGCGCCCCAAGATCCTCGTGATCGAGCGCGGACTTGTGCGCACCGCCCTGCATCTTGAGTGAACGCACCGTCGCCACCAGCACCGCGTCCTTCAGCAGCAGCGACATGGCACCCGTGGCCTTGAGCGCGCGCGCGCGGATCGGATGCCGATGCGGACCATGCGTCGAACCGACGAGGATGTTGCCCAGTCGCTGTTCGAGGTCGGCCGCGTTGCTGGCCAGTGCGAGAATGGCCATCACCTCACTCGCCGGAATGATCACCCACCGCTCCTCGCGCACGGCACCGTTCGCTGCACCCAGACCGATGATGGCGTGCCGGAGGGCGCGATCGTTCATGTCGATCGTGCGCGGCCAGCTGATGCGCTTCGTGTCGAAACCGAGCGCGTTGCCATGCTGCAGATGATTGTCGAGCAGCGCCGAGAGCAGGGAGTGCGCACTCGAGATCGCGTGGAAGTCGCCGGTGAAATGGAGATTGATGTCCTCCATCGGTACCACTTGCGCATAGCCGCCACCGGCCGCGCCGCCCTTCACGCCGAACACCGGCCCCAGACTCGGCTCGCGCATGCACAGGATCGCGTTCGTGCCCAGCCGTTTGAGCGCCTGTGTGAGACCCACGCTGACCGTGCTCTTTCCTTCGCCCGCCGGCGTCGGGTTGATCGCCGTCACGAGCACCAACCGACCCCGAGGCGGCTGCGACGCAAGCGCCAGCGGCAGCTTGGCCTTGTAGCGCCCGTATTGGTCGATCTCGTCGGCCGCCAACCCCAGATCGGCGGCGACGTCGGTGATCGGGCGCAGGCGCGCCTGTTGCGCGATCTCGATGTCGGACGGAACGGCTGGGCGTAGCACGACGTGCAACTCCGGGCGCACAAAGGGTGGTCGTCAACCAGGTCGAGTCGGTACGGAATTGGTGAGTGCAGAAGTAATGCTCCCGACGACTCCGGCGCTCCCGCGACGGCTGGCCGGGGTGCATGTTGCGTGGGTGCTGATTCCCCTGAGTGGTCGATGACCGTTCGTCCCGCCGCTGGCGCGATACTCCTTGCCGTTACGTGGTCCGTTTCGGCTGCCTGCTCCGGTCGCGGCGACGCATCGGCAGACAGTGCGTTGAATGAGGTGGCCGCGTCGCCGGTCACCGACCTCCGTCCGGATCGCACCGCCGTGCGCGCCGCAGAAGCGGCATTGCTGCAATGGCTCGATCGCTCCCGCGAAACCAACGCCGGGCCCGGTGCGATGCCCGTCGGCAATGATCCGGCCTGTGACGACGGCGGTGGTTCGTGGTTTCCCGCGACATTGCTGGCCGACTATATCCTGTGGGACGTGATTCCGGCCGACGACGGCGCGTGGGCGGTGAGCAACGGCCTGCGCTTTGGCTATCGCGGCTCGGACAGCCTCACCGTCTGGCGTCCCGACGGCAGTTCCTACCAGACGGCGCGCGCGCTCGCCGACTCCATCGTTCGGGCGCACCAGTCGGCGCCTGCGTCTTCGTCTCCGCCATGAGCATTTCGGTTTTCGGTTCGTCCGGTCGTGCAGGTCGCGCGTTCATCGCGGCGGCCAGCGCGGCGGGTCATTCGCTCCGGCTGCACTATCGCTCGGCTCCCGAAGACGAGGCGCCCCCGCTGGCCACCGTCGTGGTGGGTTCGCTCGCCGATCCGACGGCGGTACGCGAAGTGCTGCGCGGTGCCGACGCCGTGGTGGTGCTCTTCGGTCCGCGACCCAAAGCGCGGCACGTGTTCACTGCCAAAGCGACGAAGGCGATTGTCGAAGGGATGCAGGCACAGGGGCTGACGCGGTTGATCTGCCTGACGGGGGCGACGATCGGTGATTCGCAGGGGCATCTGTCGATTCCGATGCGCACGCTGGAATTCGCCATTCGCCGACTTGGCGACGACGAGCAGGCGGACGATCGTACGGCGCAGGAGCGTGTCGTGCGCGCCAGCAAACTCGATTGGACACTCGTCAAACCGCCGCGGCTCACCGACCGCGCGGAAGTGTCCGGCGTGCGCGCCGCACGGGACCTCACCGTCGGGTTGCGCAGTCGCATGAGTCGTGCAACGCTCGCCGCGTTTCTGCTCGAGGAAATCCGCGAGCGGCGCTACCTCCAGCAAGCTGTCTACGTCGAAGGCGCGTAGATTGTCCATTCCTCTTTCCACCGAGTCCGATGGCTGACGTTCGCAAGCTGGTGTGGGATGATGTGCCCCTCGAGGAACTGAACCCGCTGATCAGCCGCCGGCTGATCACGTCGGAGCGCATGATGCTCGCGCATGTGCTGCTCAAGAAAGGCGCGATCGTGCCCGCGCATCATCATCACAACGAGCAGTTCACGTACATCCTGTCGGGCGCGCTGCGCTTCTGGATCGGTGAAGACGCCGATGCGCCGGGCGACACGTATACCGATGTGCACGCCGGCGAAGTACTGGTGATTCCATCCAATGTGCGTCATCGCGCCGAAGCCCTCGTCGATACACTCGACGTCGACGTCTTCGATCCGCCACGTCAGGACTGGCTGGACGGCAGCGACAACTATCTGCGCGAGTCGAAGTAACCATGGACCTGGGCATTCGTGGCAAGGTCGCGCTGGTGTGCGGTGCCAGCAAAGGCATCGCCTACGCCGCGGCAGAGGAGTTGGCCAAGGAGGGCGTGTCGCTTGCCATCTGCTCGCGCGACGCGCAGTCCATCGGCGACGCGGCCAGGCGACTCGAAGCGCTGGGCGCGCCCGTGCTTGCGGTGGCGGCAGACTTGAGCACCACCGACGGGATCGCGCTGGTGGTCGAGCGCGTGATGGCGCACTACGGTCGCGTGGATATTCTCATCGCCAACACCGGTGGCCCGCCAACCGGCACACCGATGGAGCATTCGTGGGCAGCGTGGGAATCGGCCACGCACCTGCTGCTGCGCAGCGTCGTCGAGCTCACGCGCGCGTTCGTACCCGGCATGCGCGAGCGCCAGTGGGGACGCGTCGTGGCCATCACGTCCAAGGCCGTGAAGTTTCCGGTGAACGCGCTCGTGCTGAGCAACAGTTTGCGCGCGGCGGTCACCGGCTACCTGCGCACACTGGCGACCGATGTCGGTGTGGATGGCGTCACGGTGAATTCCGTACTGCCCGGTCTGACCGATACCGAACGCCTGAGTGCGCTGGCGGCCGCGACGACTGCACGCACCGGTGCCACGCGCGACCACATCTACGAGGGCTGGCGCAACGGCATTCCCGTCCGGCGCCTCGGTCGCCCGGACGAACTCGCCGCGATGATCGCGTTTCTGGCGTCTGATCGCGCTGGCTTCGTGACCGGACAGGCCATCGTGGTGGACGGCGGCGAAGTGGGCACGCTGCTGTAATACGCTGCTGTAATACGCTGCTCTGAATCGTTTCTCTCTCTCTTTCTTCATTACGGTCGATGGCTATTCCCGAAACGCAGTGGATCTGGAAGAACGGTGCGTTCATTCCATGGGCCGATGCACACGTGCACATCCTCAGCCACGCCGTGCAGTTCGGATCGGCGGCGTTCGAGGGGATTCGCTGCTACAGCACGCCCAGGGGAAGCGCGATCTTCCGTCTGCGAGAGCACCTGCAGCGACTGATTCACTCCTGTCACATCTATCGCACCGACATTCCGTACTCGATGGATGAACTCATCGAGGCGTGTCGCAGCACCGTCGTGAAGAACGACATTCCCTTCTGCTACATCCGCCCGATGGTCGTGCGCGGACTGGGGGCGATGGGAATGGCGCCCAACGACAGTCCGATCGAAGTGTATGTGCCGGTGTGGCCATGGGGTGCGTACCTGGGCGACGATGCACTCGCCGCCGGTGTGGATGCCTGCGTGTCGAGCTGGCATCGCATGGCGCCCAACACGGTGCCATCGCTCGCCAAGATCGCCGGCAACTACCTGAGCGGGCAGCTCATCAAGACCGAAGCGATGGCCAACGGCTACGCCGAAGGGATCGCCCTCGGACCGGGCGGCATGGTGAGCGAAGGCGCCGGGCAGAATGTCTTTCTCGTGCAGGACGGCACGCTCATCACCACGCCACTCGACGGCACACTGCTCAGCGGCATCACGCGCGCGAGCATCATTGCGCTCGCCGCACGCGCCGGTATTCCGTTTCGCGAGCAGGCCATTCCGCGCGAGATGCTCTACACGGCCGACGAGGTCTTCTTCACCGGCACCGCGGTGGAACTGACGCCCGTGCGCAGCATCGATCGCATTCGCATTGGCGCGGGCAAGCCGGGGCCGATCACGCTGCAGGTGCAGAAGGACTTTCTCGACATCGTGCACGGCCGCGCTGAGGACACGTTCGGATGGTTGACGTACGTCCGTTGAGTCGCGAGCTGGTTCCTGAGCTGGTTCGTTCGGCGAAGACACGTGACACCGTGTGCCCTGCGGCCGCAATCGAGGTGGGTTGAATGGCGCTCACTTCGACGATGTACGTGTTCGAGATTCAGCTGGCGCACGTCGATCGTGGCGTGTACGACACGCTGCAGCTGCGTGTACCGATGCACCCGTCGGAGTCGGCTGAGTATTTCGTGGCACGCGTGCTGGCCTTTTGTCTCGAGTATCGCGAGGGGATCGCGTTCTCGCGCGGCATTTCCGATCCCGACGAGCCGTCGCTCGCCGTGCGCGATCTGACCGGTGCGTTGCAAGTCTGGATCGAGATCGGTGCACCCGACGCGGCGCGACTGCACAAGGCAAGCAAGGCCGCGCCACGCGTGGCGGTTTACACGCACAAGGATCCGGCGCAGCTGCAACGACAGGTCGCCGGCGAGCGCATTCACAAGGCCGACGCAATCGAGCTCTACGCGATCGATCGTGACTTCATCGATGCGATTGTCGGGCGGCTCGATCGACGCATGAAGCTGGAGCTGTCCGTCACCGACAGTGCGCTCTATCTCGTGCACAACGGCACCACGCTGAGCGGGTCCATCGAGCAGTGGCCGCTGCAACCCGTCTGACCACCCGCTTCCGGAGCGTCCGTCGCATGCGTCCCACGTCACTGCTGCTTGCACTGCCGATCTGTCTCGCGCTTGGGGCCTGCGCATCCTCGCGCGCGACCACGCCGGAGTTTCTCACGCCATTCGGTGCACCGGTGAATCCGTTCTCGCCCGCCGTGCGCGTCGGGAACGTGCTCTATCTCGCCGGCCAGATCGGCACCGATGCATCGGGCGCAGTCGTGAAGGGTGGCATCGATGCCGAGACGCGTCAGACCATGCAGAACATCGCCAATGTGCTGGCGGTGACCGGATCGTCCATGGATCGCGTCTTCAAGTGCACGGTGTTCATGGCCGATATGAAGGAGTGGCCCGCCATGAACGTCGTCTACGCCACCTTCTTCCCAAAGAACAAACCGGCGCGCAGTGCGCTTGGCGCCACCGGGCTCGCGCTCAACGCGCGGGTGGAGATCGAGTGCCTCGCGACGGTGGGACGTTGAACCAGCAGGCGCACCATACGCCGAAGCGGAGGGCGTCATGACAGTCAGCACCAACTATCGCGCGTTCATCATGGAGCAACTGGCACGCGTGCTTCCGGATGTCCGGTCGCGCAGCATGTTCGGGGGCGTTGGTGTGTACAGCAGCGATTATTTCTTTGCGTTGCTCGCCGACGACGCGCTCTACTTCAAGGTGGACGACGAGACGCGCCCGCAGTTCGAGGCGATCGGCATGGGACCCTTCCGACCGTTTGGTGACGGCGGTGAAGTGATGCAATACTACGAAGTCTCCGCCGAGTTGATCGAGGATCACGAAGCGCTGCGGGAGTGGGCGCAGCGTGCAGTTGCCGTGGCTCGACGCGCGAAGACGCGCCGGCTCAAGTCGACAGGCAGTCGCAAGGCCGGGTGAGATGCGAGCCTCAATGAGCGCGAGAATGCGTCTGCCTTTATATCGGCTGGTGCTGTTGGCGGCGCTGCCGTGGGTGACCGCGTGCGCCACGATTCATCGTCCGTCGACCACGATCGCACAGCTGGAGATCGATGCCACGGCCGCGCGCATGACCGAGCGTGCCACGCGCGACTCGGTCATCGAAGGACTCGTTCGTCGCGCCAGAACGCGTGGTGACCGCACCCTCGACATTCTGATGCTGTCCGGTGGTGGTCAGAACGGCTCGTTCGGCGTCGGCTTCCTCAGGGGCTGGGCCTCGCGCATCGAGGCGCCGATGCCGCGCTTCGATCTGGTCACCGGCATCAGCACCGGGGCGTTGCAGGCGCCCTACGCACTCCTTGGAACGCCGGCCGCACTCGACAGCATCACATCCACATACGCCCGCGCTGCCAGCGAAATTGCACCGACGTTGGATTGGTGGTTCTTCTTTCGACGCACCGGTGGGTTGGTCAACACCAAGCGCTTCGATCGGGCGCTCGAGAAAGCGATCGATGGACAGTTCCGCGACCAGCTGCGTGGCGCGCTGTCTGAAGACCGACAGATGCTCTTCGCCACCACAGACTGGGATCTGGGTATCGGCCGTACCTGGTCGCTCGGCGAGACGCTCGATACATCGGCCACCGGTCTTGCACGCACACGTCAGCTGCTCAAGGCGGCGACCGCGATTCCCGCGATCTTTCCGCAGGTGATCGTCGATGGGCACCTGCATGGCGATGGCGGCGCGATCGCCAACGTGCTGACGCTGCTCTCCTTCGACGACTACCAGCGTCTGGGTGAGCGACTGGCCGCGAACGGAATGCGCGATGTCACCGTGCGCGTGTACGTGGTGATGAACCTGTGGACGCATGCCGAGCCCAAGATCATCAAGCCATCCAGTCGCAAGCAGATAGCCTCGCGTTCAAACGCGGTGATCTTCTATTCGCATCAGCCGGAGACGTTATCAGCACTCGCGGATCTCGCGCGGGCCGTGTCGTCGCAAGTGACCGGAGTGCGTGTGGAGCTGCGCGTTGCCACGCTGCCCGCGTGGTTGTCCACCGAGCCCGGTGCCGACAAGCTGTTCAACAAACAGTTCATGCAACGGCTCGACGACATGGGGTACGCCAAAGGCCGCAGCGCCTCGCCGTGGGATTCGATTCCCTCGGCGTACGCGCGGCCTCCGCGCCCGCAATAACAACCTGATCAGGAATAGCCAGCTGCACTAACCAGACGCGAGACGCCCTTGCTCGATTACGCTGGCGGATTGACGCGCTGTTCGGCCGGCGGCGTGTTGCGATCCGGCTTGGGGAGCGTGTTGGGCGGGTGCAGCGTGCCGCGGTGACAGAGCGCACAGGTGGCCTTCGGATAGTCCTCATCGAGGTCTTCCGTCCTGGCGAGGTGATCGCCGTTGATCACGCGCACCATCTTCTCCATCTGCCGCGCGATGATCTTGTTCTTCTTGTCGTCCTTGTCCCATTCGTCGGGCACATGGCAGCTGCTGCAGACGGCACCGACGGCGCGACCGTAGTCCTCATCCATCTTCTTCAGGAAGTCCTTCGCCGGCAGGTCTTTGAACAGCAGCACGTTCTTGAAGACCGTGCCCGCGGGTTCGTTCTCGCGACCGGCAATGCTCTTCATGATCGTGGCGATCGACGCCACGCGAATGGAATCCTGCAGAAACGGATTCTGGCGCGGCCGCGGCTGCTGCTTCGCGCGACTGACCGTCGGATGCGCGGCAGGCTTGGCCGTTGGCTTCTTGTCCGACGGCTTGTGCGTTCCGTCCATACCGGCACTCACCACGAACAACGACACCGCAGTGAACAACGACCGCATAGCACCTCCTGCCCGGTTGACCAACGCGGCGACCTTTACCGCTTCTTTGCGAGAATAGTGCCGCGACAAGTAATCGCGCCACAGCTGCAGGGATATCGTTTCTTCGCCGCGGGTGTGTGACGTTCGGCGAGGATGTACGCGTAGTCGTACACCAACTCCTCGCCGGGTTCGATATCCTGAATCGTTTCCAGCCAGATGCGTCCGTCTTCGATCACCGCGTCGCAGTTGGGCGCACACGAATGATTGAGAAAGCGTGCATCATTGCCATCCACCGCCGCATCGACGACGACCATATCATCGATGGCAAAGAGATACGTGTGATGGCGCTCCACCGCTGACGCGGACTCGGGGTAGCGCGCATCGGCTTGCTGAGGCGTCAGCCGCTCGCCGGCGTACTCGATGAGCCGTGTGCCTGCGGGGGTGACCTGCGTCGCGTAGGCACCCAGCCCCTGAATCGGCGAGCGACGAATCTCGAACGGACGGGTGATTGCTTGAAAGGGCATCACGGGAACATAGGCACCGAGATCTGCTGCGAATATGCAGCGAGATATGCACCCGACGGTATTCGTTCGGTCTCCGGAGGGCCTCTGACCGGCTATATTCAGGAAAAGGAGGAGTACATGACCCGTACGTTGCCCACAGCCCGAGATGCGTTCATCACCGCGATGAACCGGGATACAGCAGGATCCGATCGGCCTAGATACACCGCTGTCCTCGACGCCATGATCGAGTGGAGCCTGGCCCGTCCTGAACTGCTGAGGTTCCGCGATGACGAATCGGCTAAGGGAGTAGTGAGCTTCCAGCGGATCGGTTCCAACATGGTGTTCTGGGCAGCCCGCCCAATGCGTGGAAGCGGCCCGAAGATCGAACTGCTGCCCCGGGCGTCATCCGTGTTGCCCGACGAAAAACTGCAGATCGCACGTGAGGCGATCAACGCCTGCTCGCGTGAAGTGCTCGAAGAGAACGATCGCCTTGCGATCGGCTTCGGTGCCATGAAGAATCCCGTATCCCGCGCGGCGGTCTTCACGTTGATGGACGAATTGCTGCAGGTGACGTGAGCGACACCATGGATGCGACCGAGGCTGGGTTCTCGGCGCTGGGTCTCGATGAGCGCGTCGTAGCTGCATTGGCGACGCTGGGATACGAGGAACCAACACCAGTGCAGCGCGCGGCCATTCCGCCGCTGCTCGAAGGGCGCGACGTGCTCGCGCAGGCCGCCACCGGCACCGGCAAGACGGCAGCATTCGCGCTCCCGCTACTCAGCCGACTCAGCCC
>CAYWCJ010000016.1:0-22359 GCA_964456595.1 uncultured Gemmatimonas sp.
GTCGTTCCTCGAGTTCATTGGCGACCGCGGTGTGCGGAGCCTCGAGGACGCGCAGAATTATCTCCGCAACGGCGCGTTGGCCAGCTACGCGCAGCATGGCTTCGGCTTGTACCGCGTGGCGTTGCGCGAGGGCGGAACGCCGATCGGCATCTGCGGGTTGATACGACGGGACGGACTGGAGGATGCGGACATCGGGTTCGCGTTCCTTCCCGAGTTCTGGGGAGTGGGCTATGCAGGCGAGGCCGCCGGTGCCGTGGTGGTGCATGCACATTACGACATCGGACTTACGAGGCTCGCTGCCATCACCGACCCCATCAACGTCCGCTCCATTCGTCTGCTCGAGAAACTCGGTCTTCGAT
Source organism: uncultured Gemmatimonas sp. (assembly GCA_964456595.1). GTDB lineage: Bacteria > Gemmatimonadota > Gemmatimonadetes > Gemmatimonadales > Gemmatimonadaceae > Gemmatimonas. The sequence continues at coordinate 360 of CAYWCJ010000016.1, forward strand.
TCAATCGCCCGATGCAGCTCTCCACCGATACGTCGACGGTCTCGCTGTATTTGCGGGACCTGTAAGGCGCGGTGAGTGTTCCACAGCGCGCAGCATCATTCCGCTTTTCACTTCCGGATTCATCCATGCGCATCATTCCCTTCGACGCTTCCCGCTCCTCCACGATCGCCGCACTATGCGTCGCGACCTTTGTCGCCGTGCCGCTTTCCGCGCAGCAGGCGCAGCCCGACTACGCCAACGCGATGCGCCACGAGCACGCCAAGGACACACCAGCGCCCTCGCCGGCTGCGCTGATCGCGCCGCGTGCCGCGGTGGTCGACGAAATGGTCACCTACGCCACGATCGACGGCAAGACGATCAAGGGATTCCTGGCCAAGCCCGCCAAGGCTGGTCGTGGCAAGCCGGCACTGTTGCTGGTGCATGAGTGGTGGGGGCTCAACGACAACATGAAAGCCGTGGCCAAGCGTTACGCCGGTGAAGGCTACACGGTCCTCGCGGTCGATCTCTTCGGCACCGTGGCCACGACATCGGATGCCGCGATGACGCTGTATCAGGCGGCAATGGCCAACGTGCCGATTGGCGAGAAGAACCTGCACGACGCGATCGACTTCCTGAAAAAGCAGGGCGCGACCTCGATCGGCGCGATCGGGTACTGCTTCGGCGGCCACTGGTCGCTGCGCAGTGGTCTCGTTGGCGGCAAAGACATCAAGGCGGTCGTCATCTACTACGGTGCGCCGATCACCGACCCGTCGCAGCTCGCGCGACTCGCGGCACCGGTACTCGGCATCTACGGCGGCAAGGATACGGGCATTCCGCTCGACAGCGTTCGCGCGATGGAAGGCAAGATCAAAGCGACCGGGCACACGATGGACGTGAACGTGTATCCCGACGCGAATCACGGCTTTTCCAATCCGACCGGTCAGGCCTACAACAAGGCTGCCGCCGAAGACGCGTGGACCAAGTCGCTGACCTTCTTCAAGACCAATCTGAAGTAACGTCGCTCGATATCCTCCACGTCATCTTCACCATCATCTTCGACGGCGCCAGACGTGCACGTTCGTACAGCCAACGTCAGTTGCGCAGCCGCATCATTGCTTCCCAGATCAGCGGCTGCGTTGCCATGGTCTGAACGCGATACCGAGGGCGGAACCCGAAGTGCATCACGCGTCCGCGTCCGGTCGTGACATCCACCATCGCCGCCTTGCCGTTGAGCTTTGCGCCGCCGAGCAACCGGCCGCTGAGTAGCGGGTCCCCGTTTGACGGTCAGGTCGCGACCGCCGTCGCACGCGAAGGATCGGTGATCTCGAAGGCCGTGCTGTTCTCGAACCACACGGACGGGACGGGCGCCGTCATTCCGGACGCGAGCGGATGGCCGGGTGTCAGCTGTACGGCGAGCAGTGAATCGGGAAAGGCGTTGCCCAGTCCTCGCGAGATGCCCGCCGCACTCTGGTCGGGCAGGATGACGACGTCAAAGCGATCGTTGAGCGAACCGGCGCGTACGTCCTTGTCGACGATGCTGGTGAACGGAAGCTTGCGCTGGATCTGCCGGTACTTCTCCAGATTGGTGAGTGTCGCCGCGTCGGCAATGAACGCGACGAGGAACGGTCGGCCGAATGTCGTCTTGCCGAGTGTGCGAACAGCGACGTTCGGGCTGGCCCTGTCGGGTGCGGTGAAGTAGTCCGTGACTTGCTTCCACGACGGCACCACGGGCGACGTCGTGGGCCTCATCATCTTCAGTCCCATTGTCGGACTCCTGATCAGGAGCGTGGTCGATGTATGATCAGGGAGCTGTGGGAGACGCGACCGTCTTGTCGGCGCCGCAGCGATTCGATGTCGGGTTGCGTACGAACGCGTCCACATCATCCATCACGGGCGCCTGTCGCAGTCGCGGTACCATGAAGGCCACCACGATCGAAGTGTGCGTCAGATTGGGGTACACCTTGCTGCAGGCGCTGCCGCCAAACTGCGCGATGCGCGCAGCGAGACGCGTGGAGTTGATGGGTCGCACGGTTTCATCCTTACCGCCGTGCAACAGCAGCAGCGGTTGATGATGTGTGGACGATACCAGCTGCGCTGGATAGGTGCCTGGCCAACTTTCGCGAGGCCCCATCAGCGTCTGTACGTCGGGATCCGTCCACACCGTATCCACCGGACCGGCCATGCTGACAAAGCCCCTGATGGCCTCGGGCTGCACACCGGCTTGCAGCAGATAGCGATCGTCGAGTGCCAATACGGCTGCGGTATGCGCGCCCGCCGAATGCCCCACGACAAAAATCTGTGCCGTATCGCCGCCATAGTTGCCGATGCTGTCGCGAACCCAACGCAGCGCATGTGCCGCGTCGTTGATCCAGGCAGGAAACTTCACCGCCGGCGCGAGCCGATAGTCCGGAATCACGGCGACATAACCGCGCCGAGTGATCGCGTCGCCCGCCAGTCGATACTCGTGCTTGTCGCCGTCCTGCCATCGGCCGCCGTACAGGAACATCACCACCGGAACGCGCGCCGTGCCGGCATCCAGGGGCTGGTAGACATCGAGAGTGTGCCGCGCGCCACTGTCGTACGCGATGTCGAGCGTGGCGCGAAACTGGTCGCCCACCAGCGCGAACTCCGCAACGCGACGAACGTCGCACGCGGAAAGGAGCAACGTTGCACACGTGAGCACGCTGAGCGCACGCGTGGTGCGTCGCTCGCGGGTATGGAGCGAGCGGCACGACGTAGGCACGGGCGGCACGTTGGCGGACATGATCATGCCAGACGATAACGCGCCGTCGCGCTGCTCGCATGATGTCGTCGGCTGCGGGAACCGCCGTGGCGCACTCTCGCTGACCGACTGGACCCGTGGCCCGACTCCGTGTCGTTCAGCGCGCCGCGCAGCAGATGCGCTCGATCACGGATCGTGCGCGGCCGTCAGGTCGATCGGACGCAGCTCGCTCGCGGCAGCGAGCGCGAACGCACGCAGCGATTCGTTGTCGGAGGCACCGATGAAGGCCAACGGGTGGCCGGACGACTCGAGCGCGCGCCGGAGTTCCGTGAGTCCACCACACCGGTACCGATTGCACGTATTGGAGCGGAGCGCGCGCGGCAGGGCGCAACCGCTTTCCGCATGATAGACGCAGCTGTCCGCGAAGTGCTCCGTCGGCAGGTGGACGCTGTACGTGGCGAGCAACGACTCCGCGTTGTGTGCCGGATGCACGCAACGCACACGCGCGAGACTGTCCGCACCCAGAAAGGCATGGTCGGAACCGCGCGTGCAACAAGCGCCACGGCACATCGCGCAGCCGCGCGCGAGAATCGACTCCGTCGATGTTGAGCGTGTGTCTTCATCGCTTTCCTGGGCCGGCACCACGGACGGCGCCATAAATGCCTCGTCGAGTCGGCCGGCGAGACGCGTCAGGAAACGGGCGCGAGTGGGTGCGGGCAAACGCGTGAGCGCGCGCTCCTGCAAAGGCACGATACCCAGAGGTGTGTCCGCGTCAGCCGACGCGAGGGAATCGATCGCGCCTTCCGCCTGGGCGCGCGTGTGTGCGCTGGCGCATTCCACCGCGTGTGCGCGAATCGCTCGATTGCGTCGGCGCTGCGACACCAACAGCGAGGCGGCGGTCGACAGAACCGACGACGTCCTCGTCCATGCGTCCGGCGGTACTTTCGTCAATGCGTCCGTCGGAACTTTCGTCGATACTTCGGTCGACGCGATTGCACCGCGATCCTGCAACGGTGTCGTTGGCGTCTGAAGCGATGGGGAAGGGCGCGCGCGCATGTCAGCCAAGCTGGCGATGTGCGCGTGGTGCGGGCAAGTGAGCGCCAGCGCGTGCTCGAGGGCAGGAGGGCAAGGTTTTCACTACGTTCCACTCGCGTCAGCATCTCGCGATATTGCAGGTCGAACCACTCACGCCCAACGCGCAGATGCCTTCGCTTCCGCAGGACGCAACAGTCAAAAAGTGCAATCCACTCCATGCCACGCGTCGCGAATTCCTTCGCGTGTCGGGTGGCTGTCTCGCCCATATCGCCTACCGGCCGGCGGGGGCGGAGTGGCTGGCGCGGCGCGCACGCGAACTGACAGGGCGTTGGCCCACGCACGTGGTCGTCTCGCACTATCACGTGGATCATGCCGCCGGTCTGAGCGGCTACACGACGGCGAGCGGTCAAGCGCCGACCGTCCGCACAACGGCGGCTACGCGAGTCCAGGCGCTCTCCGGGACGCCCGTCGCGCCGCCGGCGAGCGAAGAACTCACGCGAGCCTACGCGGATGTCGTGCTTGTGGCTGCCGAATCACCGGGTACGATTGATCTTGGCAACCGTACCGTACGACTGGCGGCACTGCGCGGGCACACCTCAGCGGTCTCGGCGCACGAACGTATGTACCGGCGCACGGCGCCGTCGCGGATCGCAGCGCCTGGGCGCGCTATCGTGAGCTGCTGTCGCTTGTCGAGAGTGCCGCGCGAAGGGCAAAGCAACGCGGCCTCAGCGCAGCGCAAGCGAGTGCAGAGTTCACGATTCCGGCGTCGCTCGGCGAGTGGATGGCCGGCAAGCCGACGGTTGAGCGCGCGATGAATGCCTGGTACAGGAGCCTTGCATGACGCTACCGCTGCTCAGCCCGCGCGATCTCGAGTTCCAGTTGTACGAAGTGCTCAATGCACACGAATTGGTGTCGCGCGAACGATACGCGGATCACTCGCGCGAAACGTTTGATGCCGTGCTGGCCACCGCCCGCTCACTCGCCGAATCGCATCTCCTGACGCACCGTCGCGCCAGCGACGAGCATGAGCCATTTGTGCAGGACGGTCTTGTCATCACGCCGCCTGGCGTGAAAGAGGGAATCGCGGCGATGGCGGAGGCAGGGTTCATCGCTGCGACGCACGATCAGCAGCTCGGCGGCATGCAGCTGCCGCATGTCATCGCGAATGCAGCGCTGCTGTGGTTTGATGCGGCCAACGTCGCCACTTCTTCGTACGCCATGCTGGCCAGCGGTGTCGCAAATCTCGTCGCGACCTTTGGCACGGAGAGTCAGCGTGCGCGCTATCTCGACCCGTTGCTCACCGGCCGCTACCTCGGCACCATGGCATTGACGGAAGCAGGGGCGGGTTCGTCGTTGGCCGACCTGCGCACGCGCGCCGAGCCGATTCCCAGCACGCTGGCATCAAACACGTACCGCATCAGTGGTACCAAGATGTGGATTTCGGGTGGAGAGCATGAGCTCTCGGAGAACATCATTCACATGGTCCTGGCGCGCATCGACGGCGCACCACCTGGAGTGCGTGGTATTTCGCTCATGCTGGTGCCCCGCTTCAGGGAGTCGCGCGTCACCAACGGCGTGCGGCTCGGCGGGCTCATTCACAAAATGGGATGGCGCGGTACTACCAGCACAATTCTCAACTTCGGTGATGGCGAGGAGTGCATCGGGGAGCTGGTGGGCGAACCCCACCGCGGGTTGGCCTGCATGTTTCAGATGATGAACGAGGCGCGCATCGGCGTGGGACGCGCAGCGACGGCGATGGGGTATGCCGCGTATCGACACGCGCTTGATTATGCGCGTACGCGTAGACAAGGGCGTCTGCCGGGTGAGAAGGATCCCTTGGGCGCACCGGTGCCGATCATCGAGCATCCGGACGTGCGGCGCATGCTGCTCGCACAGAAAGCGATCACCGAAGGTGCGGTGTCGCTGATTCTTGCGTGTGCACAGCTGGTGGACGACGAGCGCACCGATCCGGACGCCAACGCGCGACAGGAGGCAAGCGCGCTGCTGGAAGTGCTCACACCCATTGCAAAAGCATGGCCGGCCGAGGCGTGTCAGGACGCCATCTCGCTCGCCATGCAGACACTGGGCGGCTACGGTTTCGCGCGCGAGTATCCCATCGAGCAGTTCTATCGCGATAATCGCCTCAACCCGCTGCATGAGGGCACCAACGGCGTGCAGGCGCTCGATCTGCTCGGTCGCAAAGTGCGGCAGGACGGTGGACTCGGTTTGGCGGCGCTGGTGCGTCGCATGCGCGAGGGGGCATTCGAGGCCGAGTCGTTGAACGATGTGCTGTCGCTTGCACCGATGATGCACGACGCCATTGCGCGATTGGAGCGCGTCACACAGGCGCTGCTGGCGGCGCCCGCGAATCGCGAACCGACGCGCGCGCTCGCCAACGCGACTGCGTATCTCGATCTGGTAAGTCGCACCGTCGTCGCGTGGCTGTGGCTTCGACAGGCGACCGTCGCATCACATGGTTTGCCTGCCGCCAATGCGGCCGCCGACCGCGATTTCTATCGCGGTAAGATGCAGGCGGCGCGCTACTGGTTTGGCTGGGAGCTACCGCGAACGGAAACGCTCGCTGACCTCCTCGAGCGCGGCGACGCCACGCCCTTTGACATGCAGGACGCCTGGTTCTGATCGCTCGTTCGCACTGTGCAGTGAGTCCGAGGCGCGTAAGCCGCGAGTGTGTCGCGAGTGTGCCGCGACCGCGCAGCCAGTGTGCCGAGCCCTGTACGCTACTTGTCGACCAACCCCGACATCCCACCGGGGTAGCGCTCACCCGAGGCGCTGCCGCGGGGAATCATCTCGGCCAGTCGAGACAGATCATCGGCCGTCAGCTGTACGTTCACTGCGCCCAGGTTCTCTTCGAGGCGTGCAATCTTTGTCGTACCGGGTATTGGTACCACGTCTTCTCCGCGCGACAGCACCCACGCAAGCGCGAGTTGTGCCGGCGTGCACTCCTTGACGACAGCCATCTGCACGACGACGTCAACCAAGGCGCGGTTCGCCGCAAAGTGCTCCGCCTGAAAGCGCGGTGAGGACAGTCGATAGTCGCCAGCAGGGATGTCGCTGATCGTGGCGAAGCGACCGGTGAGGAACCCACGCCCGAGTGGGCTATAAGGCACAATGCCGATGCCAAGTTCACGCGCGGCCATCGCGCCGACGGTGTCCTCGATGGGAACGCGCTTGTCCACCCGATGCTGATAGTACAGATCGATCGTGTCCACGCCGAGCCGCTGCAGCGATGCGTTGCAGGCGGCGCGCACGTACTCCGGTCGCCCGCTCACGCCACGCTTGCGGGATCGTTGGGGTCACGCACCAGACCGAACCTGGTGGCCACGATCGCGCGATCACGCCGGTCCGCGATGGCGCGCCCGACCAGTCGTTCGTTGCTGTGCGGTCCGTACGCGTCGGCGGTATCGAGCAGGGTGACGCCCAGCTCCAGGGCGCGATGCAACACGCGAATGCCGTTGGCTTCGTCGCGATCTGCCGCTTCACCGTAGAACTCGGACATGCCCATGCAGCCGAGTCCCATTGCAGAAACACGAAGACCTTGTGTGCCAAGCGCCCGCGTGGTGATGTCTGTCATGGTGGAGCGCCCCTACGCGGCGAACGTCGGCGTAACGTCGAGGTTATGAAAGAGAAACGCGAAGGTGTCCGCCGATTCATCGATGCTCTTGCTGAGCGACGAACTGCCATGTCCGGATTGCGTCTCGATGCGAATGAGAACCGGATTGCTGCCAGCGTGTGCGGCCTGCAACCGTGCCGCGAATTTGAAGGAATGCGCGGGCACGACGCGGTCGTCGTGGTCGGCCGTGCTGATCATCGTCGCGGGGTACGCGGTTCCGTCCGTCAGTGTGTGGAGCGGCGAGTAGCGGTAGAGATACTCGAATGCGTCCGCGTCATCGCTCGACCCGTAGTCGGCGATCCAGTTCCACCCGATCGTGAACTTGTGAAAGCGCAGCATGTCCATGACGCCCACGGCGGGCAACGCAACCTTGAACAGGTCCGGCCGTTGAATCATCACCGCGCCAACCAACAGTCCACCATTCGATCCCCCCTGCATGGCCAGTCGCTCGCGCCGCGTGTAGCCCTCGGCGATCAGCCACTCCGCAATCGCAATGAAGTCATCGAAGACATTCTGCTTCTGCGCCTTCATGCCTGCCCGGTGCCAGGACTCTCCGTACTCGCCACCACCGCGCACGTTGGTTTGCACGTACACGCCACCCTGTTCGAGGAACGCCATGCGGAGTGCGCTGAACGCCGGTGACAGCGAAATGTTGAACCCACCGTAGCCGTACATGAGCGTCGGGTTGTTGCCATCACGCGCGAGCCCTTTGCGCGCCGTGATGAACGCCGGAATGCGCGTGCCGTCCTTGCTTGACACGAACACCTGTGTCGTCTCGAACTGCGTCGGGTCGAAGGGCAGCGTGACTTCACGAAAGAGCGTGCTCTCTCCGCTGGCAATGTCATAGCGATACACTGCAGGCGGCGCCGTGAACGACGTGAACGTATAGAAAACGAAGGTCGCGTCATGCTCGCCGTGAAATCCTGCCGCCGTCCCGAGTCCGGGAAGCGCGATCTCCTGCACGTCGGTGCCATCGAGGTCTGACACGTAGGCGCGTGTCGTCACGTCCTGCAGATACGTCGTGAAGAGTCGGCCGCCAGCGCTCGTGATGCCATCGAGCGGTTCCGCGCGTTCAGCGATGATCGTCGTCCACTGGGTCTCGTCCGCGCTCGACAGGTTGATGCGTACCACCCGTCGGTTGGGCGCGTGTCGGTTGGTCACCACGAGCAGCGCGTCGGCGACGTGGTCTATGACGGCCATCTCGTCATCGAACGTGGTCCAGATCTGACGAAACGACGCTTCCGCGGCCGAGAGATCGCGCACCGCGATGGCGTTGCCGTCCTTGCCGTTGCCGCGATCCGATGTGTAGAGCACGGCGAAGCGTTCGTCCTCGGTGGTTGCAACGTTGTGAAAGCGCTGCGGGTGCGCGGCGTCGCGGAATACCTGCACATCCTCGTGCTGCGAGCTCCCGAGTGCGTGATAGAAGACCTGATGATCCTCGTTCATGGAGGAGTAGGCCGCGGCGGCGACATCGGGGATCGGATACCGACTGTAGAAGAATCCGCGTCCATGCCATGCAATGTCCGAGACCTTCACCCACTGCACGCGGTCTTCGCGGTCAAGGCGCGTGTGCGGATCCATGACGCGGATCTCCTGCCAATCCGATCCGGCAGCGCTTACGAGGTAGGCGATGTTCTCGCCCGGATCGTCGATGGACACGCCCACGACGCGCGTCGTCCCGTCGGCCGACATGGTGTTGGGGTCGAGCAGCACCTGTGGCTCCCCCTGCTCCCCGTCCTGCAGATAGTACACGGCCTGGTTCTGAAGCCCGTCGTTCTTGGTGAAGACGAACCATTGGCGCTTCTTGGTCGGCGCCGAGAGCCGAGGGTAGTCGACCAGTTGCGTGAGACGAGCCCGCAGTCGATCCCGAAAAGGAATCGACGACAGATAGTCAAACGTGACTTCGTTCTGGGCCGTGACCCAGGCAGTCGTTTCGGCGGACGTGTCGTCCTCCAGCCATCGGTAGGGGTCGGCAACGGGAGTGCCGTGGTAGTCGTCAACCTGAACGACGGTGCGGGTGGTCGGGTAGACCAGGGGGGCGGCGGCGAAGTCGGCGCGGCCTGCGGGACTGTCGATGGTGGTCACGATCATAGGTTAGTGGGCGCGCGAGGCCCCGCCAGCGGGGGGCGTCCCGCAACGCGCCACAGGGGTAGCGGATCGGACCGATGGTCGCCTATCTTTCGAAGCTGTCCGGCAGGCGGTTCAGCCAACGGTCATCTCTGGATGATCCGACGGTGCCACCGTGCCGGACGCAGCAACGTTGTACGTCCTGTCGCCCAGTGCTTCGGCACCTCGTGACGGAGGCGATGCCATGTCGGTTACGGTCGGGGGACTTCGCCCCCGCACCACGCCACGGCCTCTCGCAGCGGTCGTTCGCGCGATAGCATCGATCCCCATGGGCTCACGCCGGCGCGGTCACCGACTCCGCAGCACCCTGACCGGGCCAAGTCGTCGGCCCCGGAGTTGAGATATGCATCCGTTCATGGAAACGCAGAAGGAATGGCTCAAGGAAAACATCCCGCCTTTCCGCCCGGGTGACACGGTGCGTGTCAACGTGCGCGTCAAGGAAGGCGAGAAGGAGCGCATCCAGGCGTTCGAAGGCATCTGCATCGCCCGCAAAGGTGGTGGTGTCAGCGAGACGTTCACCGTCCGCAAGGTGTCCAACGGCGTTGGGGTCGAGCGCATCTTCCCGCTGCACAGCCCGATGATCGGTGAGATCGTGGTCGTGCGTCGTGGGGTCGTTCGTCGCGCCAAGCTGTACTACCTGCGCGATGTGACGGGTAAGGCTGCCCGCATCAAGGAACGCAAGGTTGTGCGCACGCCCAAGACGACGTCGTAACGTCGCACTGCACACCACGCTGGCAGACACCGCACCATGGCGCGCTGGAGTGCGATCGAGCGGACGGCCCGCCTGCAGTACGGGCCGCTGCTCGTCGGTGTGGATGAAGTCGGACGGGGCCCCCTCGCGGGCCCCGTTGTCGCATGCGCGATCGTCATGCCGTCTGGTCGCCGCGCCATTGCCGGCGTGGACGACTCCAAGAAGCTGGATGCCGCGACGCGCGACGTGCTGGCCGTGCGCATCCTCGAGCAGGCTGAGGCGGTGGCGCTCGGCGCCGCCTCCGCGCGCGAAGTGGATCGCATCAACATCTATCACGCGACCGTGCTCGCCATGCGACGCGCGCTCCTTTGCGTGCAAGGGCGACTCGGCCGCGCGCCAGACCATGTCCTGATCGACGGCAATCCGTTGCGCACGCTCGGCATTCCGCACACCGCGGTCGTGAAGGGGGACGCGAAGTGTTACGCCATCGCCTGCGCGTCCATCGTGGCCAAGGTCACGCGCGACCGGCTGATGACCTCACTTTCGCACCGCTATGAGGTGTACGGGTGGGAGCGCAACGCGGGCTACGGTACGCCGTTGCATATGCAGGCACTGGCGGCGCACGGTCTCACTCCGCATCATCGGCGACGATTCTGCCTCGGCGTGCAAGTGGACCTGCTGCTGGACCATGCACGGCCCGTCGAGCGCACGATGCACCCGCCCACGCCTCCCGACTTTCCCTCGCGCTGAGCATACGCATGTCACCTGACGCCGCCGATAATCACGCCGCAGCAGGCAACGCCGCAGTTGGCAACGCCGCTGTCTTTCTTCCGGGGCTGCTCACCGGCCAGGTCGCGCTCATCACTGGTGGGGGCACCGGCATCGGGTATGGGGTAGCCGAGTTGCTGGCCAATCTTGGCGCGCATGTCGTGCTGGCCAGCAGGAAGCCGGAGAACCTTGAACGCGCGGTGAACACGATCGCTGCGTCCGGCGGCCAGGCGACGGCACTGCAACTCGACGTGCGCGATCCGGAGAAGGTGAAGGAAGCGGTGGACCGCGTGGCGCAGACGCACGGACGACTCGATCTCCTGGTGAACAACGCGGCGGGCAACTTCTACGCGCCAAGTGCGACGCTGTCGCCCAATGCATGGCGCAGTGTCGTGGAAATCGACCTGTTCGGAACGTTCTACTGTTCGCAAGCCGTGTATCCGGTCATGGCGCAGCAGGGCGGCGGCCGCATCGTGAGTATTTCCATGACACTGCATTATCGTGGCTGGCCGTTGATGGCGCACGCCACAGCAGCAAAAGCCGGCGTGGATGCACTTACGCGCACGTTAGCGGTCGAGTGGGCACCGCAGCGCATTCGTCTCAATGCGATCGCGCCTGGCCCTATTCCAACCGACGGTGTGAAGAAGGCGTTCACGCCGCCCGCGAACAGTGGTGTCACCGATGTTTTCGCCGCCGCTGAGGTGAAGATGGCGGAGTATGCGCGCACCGCAATTCCATTGGGTCGATGGGGAACACCGCGCGATATCGCGAACATGGTGGCGTTTCTGGCATCGCCGGCGGGGGATTGGATTACCGGTTCGATCTTCGTGATCGACGGTGGTGAATGGTTGGCAAAGGCCCCTGCGTAGCGAACACGACCACAGCGTCGTTGCATTGCCTGAGGCTTCGCGTGATTGCAGTCACGATGAAGCCTCAAGTTTTTTTCATACGCGTGATTGCAGTCACGCCATCTATTGGGCTCCATGCGCACCTTATGCTCGTGGCTCGCTTCGTGCACGACGGTACGTCATTGCACGCGATGCCCGAGAGACTCGTCGAGGCGTGCTCGACGACACCATGGACCAACGGAGGACACGATGCGATACACACGGTACGTGGCACTCACGGCGCTCGCCGCGACCACGCTCAGCGCTTGTGCGACCAAGGGTTTTGTTCGACGTGGACTGGAGGAGCAGCGTGTGGCACTGGGGCAGGAGCGTTCGGATCGCGTGATGGGCGACAGCGCGAATCGGGCGGACGTCGGCGTGCTGCGCACGGATATGCAGCGTGAACTCGCCGCATTGAAGGCGGACCTTGGCACCTTGCGCACCGAGTACGGCACGCACATCACGGCAATGGACGGACACGTGTCGTTCGCGATGCCGGTCCACTTCGAGTTCGATGCGTCGATGGTACGCACGCAGGACGAGCAGGCGCTGACGAAGTTCGCTCAGGTGGCAGGCAAGCACTACAAGGGCTCGATGATCACCGTTGAAGGGTTCGCCGATCCCGCCGGCAGCTCGGCGTACAATGTCGTGCTTTCACGTGCGCGCGCCGAAGCAGTCAAGGACTTCCTGATCGCGAAGGGGATGGACGGGAACAGCATTCGCACCGTCGGTTACGGCAAGGCCCGTCTGGTTCGTCCGGGCGCGGAGCGCAGCGAGCCGGGTGCAGAGCTGAATCGTCGCGTCACGTTCGTGGTAGAGACGCCGGCCGCGGCGACGGTGGCCGCGTTGTCGATGCGATAGGCCCCGCCCCGGTGCGGTCATGGGGTAGCACGCTGACAGGCGACGCTCGCCGCACGCGTGAGTCGCACGGGTGGCCGGTTCCCTCGCGGAAGTCGGCCACCTTGCCGTCGGAGTGAGGTTAATATTGGGAGCGACGCACACATCGCGCGGGTCCGCTCTCATTCGCACATGCACCCAACCCAGGTTTTCGTCGATCGACTGGTTCAACCGGAAGACACGCTTCCCGCAGTGAACATCGGGCAGGACGCACTGCCGCCGCTGTTGCGGCCCGATGCGCAGCTGGGCGTGCTCGACATCACGGAGTGGTTCGGGAGCACGAGCGGCGGCATTCGCACCTATCTGCTGCAAAAAGCGCAGTACGTGGCTGCAAGGCCCTGGCTGCGTCATGTACTCGCCGTGCCGGGGGCGCGTGATGCGATCACCGAGCAGGATGGCGTGCGCATGTATCGGTTGCAGGGGCCGCCAATCCCGCGCCAGAAGCCGTATCGATTCATGCTGGCTATCCGCAGCGTGGCAAAGATCGTGCGCCACGAGCGCCCCGATCTGATCGAAATCGGCAGCCCCTTCATCGTGCCCTGGATCGTGAAGCACGCGACCAGGGGTCTTGACGTTCCGTTGGTCTGCTTCTACCACACCAACCTGCCACGCATGTTTGCGCCGCGTGCTGGTCACAATGGTGCGGCACGTCGCGCCGTGTACAAGGCATCCTGGCAATACATGCGGCGGCTCGATGCGCTGTTTCCGCTGACGATTGTCACATCCGATTTCTCGGCGAACGATCTTGCCAACGAAGGCATCACGCGTATCGCCAAGGTACCGCTGGGCGTAGACCTCGAGCGCTTCTCGCCTGAGCATCGCGCTGAGGTGCACGCGATACGCAAGCGTTACGGGATGCCCGAAGGGTTGCTGGCCGGCTTCGTCGGACGCTTTGCGAGCGAGAAGGAGTTGGACGTGGTGCTTGATGCCTGGGGCGAAGTAGAGCGACGCACCGGTGCCAGACTCGCGCTTGTCGGTGCCGGTCCGCTCGAGTCGATGTTGCGCACGCATCGCTACGGCCCGCGTGTCACGTTCGTGCCCTTCGAGTCCGATCGTGAGGCACTGGCGAATCTCCTCGCCGCCCTGGACGTGTACATTGCGCCCGGTCGCATCGAGACGTTTGGTCTATCTGCGCTGGAGGCGCTGGCCAGTGGCACTCCTGTTCTGTCGGCGGATCAGGGTGGCGTGTCGGAGCAGGTGGTCCGGAGCGGCGCAGGTCGTACGTTCGTGTCGGGCGATGCGGAGTCGTTGGCCGAGGAAGCGGTCGCTCTGTTCGAGCAGGATCTGGCCGCGCTCGGCCGGCTTGGTCGCGCGTATGCCGAGACCGAGCATTCGTGGGAGACGGTCTTCGATCGACTGTTCACCGTGTATCGCGATGTCCTTGGCCGCTGAGGGGGCCACCGGCGGGTTACTGGTGTCCATCCACGATGTCACGCCCGCGCTCGAGCATCCGGTGCGTACCCTGTGGGCGATGTGTCGCGCGCATGATGTAACGCCAGCGTTACTGGTGGTGCCGGAGTGGCACGGCCAGTGGCCACTCGAACGCGCGGACGGCTTCATGCGGTGGGTGCGGACGTGTGCGGCCGAGGGCGCGGAGCTGATGCTGCATGGTGAACGGCACGATGAAATGGGGCTGCCGCGTCGTTGGCGCGACGCATGGCTGGCGTTCGGCAGAACGGCAAAGGAGGGGGAGTTCCTGACGCTCGATCACGCGGCGGCCACGGAGCGCATTGCACGCGGGCTTACACGACTGCGCGCGCTCGGTCTCGCCCCGATGGGATTCGTTCCGCCTGCGTGGCTGGCGCGCGAGAGCACCCACGAGGTCGTCCGTGAGGCCGGACTGTTGGTGAGTGAGGATGCGGATGGTGTCCGTGTACACACCCGGCGCGTGCGTCTTGCGGCCCCGGCATTGCGCTGGAGTGGCCGGACCACGCTTCGCGCGTGGGGGTCGTGTGCCATGGCGGAGTTGCGATGGCGTACGCAGCGCGACGCGCCCCTGGTCCGACTGGCGTTGCATCCGCAGGATCTCACGCATCCCGTCACTGCCCAATCGGTACGACGCGAAGTGGCGCGGTGGGTAGCGGCGCGACGGATCATCAGGTACGACGCGCTGTGATCGATGCACGCGGGCTCCGACTGGCCATCTTTTCGGACACGTATCCGCCGCAGGTGAACGGTGTCGCGCGCACGCTCGAACGCTTGGCGTGCGCGGTGGAAGCGCGCGGGGGCGTGGCGCGCGTGTTCACAGTGCGCGATCCCGAGTCCGTGGCGTCGCTCGATGTGCAGCGATATCCGAGCGTGCCGTTCTGGGCGTATCAGCAGCTGCGATTGTCGTGGCCGAATCAATCGCGGGTCAACGAGGACGTGGCGGCATTCGCGCCGACGCTGCTGCATGCGGCGACGGAGTTCGGTATCGGGCTGCGTGGCCGCACGGCCGCCCGTGCACTCGGCGTGCCATTCGTGTCGTCGTATCACACGAGCTTCACGGCATACGCGAAATTCTACGGGCTCGGCCTGCTGGCAACGCCGGGGTGGAGTTACCTGCGATGGTTTCACAACGTCGGACTGCGCACCTACTGCCCCACGCAAAGCATTGTCGATGAAGTGAATGCGGAAGGATTCACCAGCACTGCCGTGTGGTCGCGCGGGGTGGATATCGAGCGGTTCTCCCCGCGCTTTCGCTCGCACGACCTGCGGGCTCGCCTGCAGGCCGCCGATGACACGCTGGTGGTGACGTACGTCGGGCGCATCGCGGCGGAGAAGGGGTTGGATGTGGCGCTTGAAGCGGTGCGACGGGCAGACGCGGCGCGCCCCGGTCGGCTTCGATTTGTCGCCGTGGGAGACGGTCCGTACGAGGCGGAGCTGCATCGAATGGCGCCGGTGGGCAGTTGGTTGCCGGGCAAGCTGCTGGGCGACGAACTGAGCGCGGCCTATGCCTCGGGCGATGTGTTTCTCTTTCCCTCGACTACCGACACGTTTGGCAACGTGATGCTCGAGGCGATGGCGTCGGGCATGCCTGTCGTGGGTGCCGATGTCGGCCCGACGCGTGAGCAGCTCGCCCCGGATCGGGGGTGGTTGGTGTCGGCTGGCGACGCGGCGGCCTTTGCGCGCGCTCTGGTGGCGCTGGTGGACGATCGCGCCTTGCTGGTGCGGGCGCGTGAGCGCGCGCTGGCGTTCGCGACCTCCAAGACATGGGCGGCCGTGTGGGATGCGCTGATTCGTGACTACCTCACGCTGCATCGGCGTCGCTAGATTCCGCGTCGTCCGTGTTTCGCATCCGATGCGCGCGGTCCGCTCCGATAGCTCAGTTGGTAGAGCAGCGGCCTTTTAAGCCGTAGGTCCTGGGTTCGAGTCCCAGTCGGGGCACTTGGCAGCACCAATGACAATGCGGGCCCCCTCGAACTCCTCAACTCTCCATGGCACTCGAGCCGAAAGACGTCGCCCAGCGGTCGCCCGTGCAGTGGATGCGGTCCGTGCGCATGATCCGCCCATCCGAAGGCGGGTCGCAGGGTGTGCTGTTCGTCTTCACGAAGGACGCACCGGGCTGGCCGTGGGGTTCGGCGGATTTCATCGTCAAGCCGGTGCAGGGCAGTGCGGCCAATACCATCTTCGCCGAAGACCTGTTGTCCAAGACGGCTGACGCCAAGAAGCTCGACTCCGCGGGCGTGCGTCGCACGTCGCTGCTGGGGGACTGAACGACAAGGCCTTTCCGTTCGGGCCACGTCTGCGCGAGGTGGAGCGCTTCTACAAGGAAGCAGGGTCGTTCGTGATCCAGAAGCTCGCGGTCGGCATGATGGAGCTGGCCGACGCGTATCGCCTGGACGGTGGCCTCTCGATGGTGCTGCGCAACGCCGCGCTCATGAAGAATCTCGGTCGATTGTTCGCCGCCGACGCGGTGCTCGGCAACGGCGACCGTATCCAGCAGATGAATACCGGCAACATCGCCTTCCGCAGCGATGGCAACGTGTTCGCCATCGACCGCACAACGATCATGGCGAGCTTCGAGTCGATCCTCCACGACTCGCAGAAAGGCACGAATCTATGACAAGAAACTCAAGAACCCGCAGCCGGGTGTGAAGGCACCGGCGCCGGTGTTGCCGGTCGCGTCGTCGATGGCGCTCATCTTCGATCCTCCCGCCGTGTGGAAGCTGTTCCGAAACGAGATGACGTTCAGACTGCAGGACGAGAACAAGCGGCGGGCCACGGACAACAAGCCGCCGCTGCCGGATCCCCCCGCGCAGGACTGGCACAACGCGCGCGGGCATTTCATCGCCGGTGTGCTCGATGGGCTGGCGCGCGTCGACAACCTGCTGAGCGGGTTCAGCTGGCTCAAGGTCAAGTCGGAGTTCAAGTCGCTGGGGCAGAAGCACGGCAAGGACCTGAACATGGACTACACCAACTTCAAGATGCGTCGCATGATCGTGCACCTGTGTGTCAAAGGCGTGCCGGTGGAGCAGGCCCGCCTGCAGGCGGTGGCGTACGCGGAAAAGAAGCTCAAGAGCTTTCCATCATTCTGATCGTGTTTGGTTGGACGTGGCACAGGCTAACTTTCGGCATGCGACTTCATCTTCCGCGTTGTATTGATCGGCTGTGCACTCGACTCCGTACGTCACGCCCTACGTTATTCGGCACGGCACATGGCCCCGCGCTTGGTGCCGCACATGGCGCGCATGGTTCATCGTCGGTCACGCCACGGTGGAGCGCGCTTGCGGTAGCACTGCTATTCGTCGTCCCCGGTGCCGCACGCGCCCAGATTTTCTCGCGCCCGGCGGCGCAGACAACGGCGGCCTCGCCATCGGAGACGATTGTTGTCAGCGGATCGCCGCGTGCCGCGCTGCAGGAGTTTCTGCGCCTCGCCAACGGTAATGATTGGTCCAGTGCCTCGTCGTTCCTCGCGATACCGGCGGCCGAGCGGGCCAATGCGACCCAGCTGACCCGCCGCCTCAAGGTCGTGCTCGATCAGCGATTGGCGATCAACTTTTCGATGATCTCGCCGCTCGCGGTGGGTGATACGACGGATGGCGACGACACGGGCGACCGTATCGGCGTGATACTCGGTCCTGGCGGCAACGAGATGCCAGTGCGCATGCAGCGCATGCTCGGTGCTGCGCCGCAACGCTGGGTCTTCTCCGCGGGTACCGTCAGCGCGATCAACGGCTGGTACGAGAACCTCGGCGCGCCCTGGCTGCGCGACCGCGTGCCGCCCTCGCTCATGCGTGAAGGGCCGTGGCATGTGTTCTACTGGCAGTGGATCGGGCTGGCGCTCGCCATTCCCGTGCTCGTCCTGCTCGCGTGGATGATCGGCGCGACGCTGCGCAGTGTGCTCAATCGGGTCGCGTCACGCACCGTGACCGACTGGGACGATCTGCTGCTCCTGCATCTGCGGGGCCCGTTCCGCCTGTGGGTGGCCGGACTGGCGGCGATGCCGTTGCTCGACCTGCTCGATCTCAATACCAGAGTGGCGGGCTTCCTCGAAGCGGTGGCCCGTGGACTTGTTCTGCTCGCGCTCTTCTGGGGTGTGCTGCGCGTCATCCGGCTGGTGCAGGAGCGCGTCGCCAACGCCGTCTGGGCCAGCGGCGACGGTCAGCAGGCGCGTACGCTGATCCCGCTGCTCGGCAACATCCTGCGCGTCACGCTGGCGCTTATCGCCGTCCTGGTCGCGCTGTCGCAGTTCGGCTATCCGGTGGGCACGCTGTTGGCCGGACTTGGCATTGGTGGTATCGCGGTCGCGCTGGCTGGTCAGAAAACAGTTGAGCACCTGTTTGGCAGCGTGTCGTTGGCGGCCGACAAGGCCTTTCGGGTTGGGGATTGGGTGCGCGCCGGCACCACCGAAGGGACGATCGAACGCATCGGACTTCGCTCCACCAGCTTTCGCACCAACGATCGTACGGTCGTACGCATTCCGAATGGTCGTCTGGCCGACGAGCGGATCGAAACGTTTGGTGAGCGCGATCGCATTTTTTTGCGCACCGACGTCGACGTCACCTACGGAACGAGTACGGGGGAGATCGATGCGATTCGCGATGCGATCGAGGCACGCATCCGCGCCCATCCAAAGCATTGGCCCGGCGCGGTGCGCGTGCATGTCGTGGCGCTGACCGATTCGGCGATTCGTCTGCGCGTGTTTGCGTGGTTCGACACACCCGACTGGGGCGAGTTCCTCGATATTCGGCATCGGCTGCTGCTCGATTTCATCGATATCGTTGAGCAGCACGGCTCGAGTATGGCATTCCCTTCGCGCACCATCTACCACGTGACGCAGCCGAGCGACCCGAGCTCGGTCCCGCCCGTCTCCGACTAGGCAGCCGCATCTCGGCTTCGGCCTGCTAGCTTTCCCGCGTGCTTCAATCGACGCTCGGCTCCGCTTCCACCCTGCTCGCGCCGTCGCCATTGCTCGAGTCAGAGCTCGCGGCGACGCTGCTGCAGGGCGCGATTACCACCGGCCTCGCGGCACTCTGCGCGCATCTGTACGCGCGCTACCATCGCCCGTGGTTCGGTTGGTTCGCGGTGGCGTGGAGCATCTACGTGGCGCGCCTGCTGTGCATTCTGAGCTTCTTGCTCACGACCGACCGGATGTGGTTGTACTGGCATCAGGTGACCACCGGTTGGACGGCGTTGGTGCTGCTGTGGGCGTCGCTGGTGTTCCTGCGCCAACCCAAGGCGCGGCCTGCATACCTGTTGCTGGCGCTCTTTCCGCCGCTCTGGTCGTACATCGCGATCTATCAGCTCGAGCACTTCCTGTGGGCCGCCTTGCCGGCCGTGCTCTTTCTGAGTGGCGCGACCGCATGGACTGGCTGGGTCTTCTGGCGTCATCACCGGTTGGTGGGATCGCCGGGCGCGCGATTGCTGGCGATCGCTTTCGCCGCGTGGGGGCTGCACCATCTCGACTATCCGTTTCTGCGCGCGCAAGGCGCCTGGACGCCGTGGGGCTACTATCTCGACATCAGCTTCGAGTTGCTGGTCGGTGCGGGACTCGTGCTTCTCGTTCTCGACGATCTCGGGCGCGGGGTGCGTGCGCTGACCGCACTCTCGGGTGACTTGCAGCGACATGATGCCACCGCCGACCCGCTCGATCTGCTGCTGTCGCGGCCGCTCACATTGCCGGGTGTACGCGGGAGCGCGATGTACGTGTTTGACGGCGACGCGCTGCTCGAAGGCACCATGGACCATCGCGAGCGCTCGTCGATACATAGTGGCGAGGAACGCGACGCGGGCTTCGGTTCGGCATCACCGGGGCGATTCGTTCGCGGTGCGGGGAGTTGTGCCGAATGGGCTGATACGCAGCCGCAGGGCGCCGTGGCCCATGCGTTGGCGCGTATGCGACTGACGCGTCGTCCACAGCTGGTCGCGAGCAGCGGGGAACAGCCATTCGTTGCCGTGCTGCCGGTGAGCGCGGGCAATCGTCTGGCGGGCGCCCTCGTCATGGCGGGCGACATTCGCAACCCGTTCACCGCGCTCGACGACGACTTCCTGCTCGCCCTCGGCCAGCAAGTCGGCGCCGCACTCGAACAATCCGCGCTCGATCGGCAGTTGGCCGCGCGCACCGCTGCACTCGAACGCTTGTCCACGCGCATGGTACGACAGCACGAGGACGAACGTCGCCGACTGTCGCGCGAACTTCACGACGAAACGGCGCAGGTGTTTTCTGCGGTGAAGATGCAGCTCGAAGGACTGCGCTCGGTGCTGGCTCCAAACGCGAGTGGTCGGTTGGATCGGCTGCTCGGTCTGGTGGACACCGGTATTGCCAGCATTCGACAAGTCACCAGCGACCTGCGTCCGTCGTTGCTGGATGATCTTGGTTTGTTGCCGGCACTGCGCTCGCTGGTGAGCGACTTCTCCGAACGCAGCGGCATCCGCACGACGCTTGACGCGCCGAGCTCGTTGCCCGCGCTGTCGAACGACGCCGATCTGGCCCTCTTTCGAGCGTTGCAGGAAGCGTTGTCGAATGTGGCGCGTCATGCCGACGCCAGGAGCATCGCGGTTGCTGTAGTGGTGCACGACAGGCAGCTGCAGCTGGTCGTGCGCGACGATGGCCGTGGCTTTTCCGTTGCTCGTGATGGGCGCGTGCAGGAGCCGGAAGGGCGCATGGGACTCACGGGCATGCGTGAGCGCATGCTGGCGGTCGGCGGTCAAGTGGTGATTGCCAACGTTCCGAAAGGGGCGCATGGTGCGGAGGTGCGCATCACGTTGCCGGTGGCGTCGAATGCCGTGGTTGTCAGTGCCAGTTAACCGTCGTCCGCTATCGCCATGAGCAGTCCGATCCGAGTTCTTGTTGCCGATGATCACGCGCTCGTTCGCGAGGGCATTCGCCATGTGCTCGACGCCGAGCCAGGCATCGAGGTGGTAGCTGAGGCAGCGAACGGGCGCGAAGCCGTGGAGCTGGCGATGTTGCACAAGCCTGACGTCGTCGTGCTCGACATCACGATGCCGGAGGAGACAGGGCTGCGCGCCGCGGCACGTTTGCGCGATCTGCTGCCGTCGGCGCGCGTGTTGCTCCTCAGCATGCACGATCATGTGGAATATGTGCGGGAAGGCATGCGCATCGGCACGCACGGCTACATCCTGAAGGACAGTGCCGGCGAAGAGTTGCGCGCGGCCATCCGCGCGGTGTTTGCGGGTGGCACGTTCTTCAGTCCTGCCGTGGTGCGTCGGCTGTCGGCGAGCGACGGCAACAACGTGCCCACTCCCGGCTCACTTCTGGAGCTGCTGACCCCGCGCGAACGCGACGTGCTTGATGGCGTCGCACGCGGTCTCACGAACAAGGCCATCGCGGCCGAACTTGGCATCAGTCGTCGCACCGTCGAGGCGCATCGCGAGAGTCTGATGCGCAAACTCGAGATTCATAATGTGGCCGGACTGACGCGCTTCGCACTCGAAACGGGCATGGTGCGCGAAACGAACGGCTGAACGTTACGCCGCCGTTGCTGCGACGAGGGCCAATTGTGGTGTGCGGAGCGGACACTCATAGTCGATGACTCCACCACTGCTGGCACGTCTCGATGCGCGTGACCGCGCCCTGTTCGTCCGCTTTGCGCTCAGCGCACAGTGTACACCATCGCGACGAAGTTTCTGGATGATCATCACCCATCTTGGTGGTGCGCGCGGCAGCATCGGCTTCTGTCTGCTGTCGCTGCTCATTCCCGCGGTGACCGTGCAGGTGGCGTGGCGCGCGCTGCTGTTGCTCGGTCTTTCGCACGCGGCCGTACAACTCGTGAAGCGATTTGCCGTGCGAGAACGTCCGCACACGCGTCTGTCGTTCGACG
>CAYWCJ010000016.1:22369-27099 GCA_964456595.1 uncultured Gemmatimonas sp.
GCCCGACGGTGCGTCTGGGGTTTGAAGCGCTGATCGTGGCCCCTGATCGCTTCTCCTTTCCCAGCGGCCACGCCTGCGCTGCCATGGCGGTCGCGGTGGCGTACGCCTGGGCCT
The DNA here is from genome assembly GCA_964456595.1 of uncultured Gemmatimonas sp. GTDB lineage: Bacteria > Gemmatimonadota > Gemmatimonadetes > Gemmatimonadales > Gemmatimonadaceae > Gemmatimonas. The sequence continues at coordinate 22,484 of CAYWCJ010000016.1, forward strand.
TTCCCGCGTTCGCGGTCCCACTGCTGCTGGCGGCGTTGCTGGTCGGTTTCTCGCGCGTGATGCTGGGCGTGCACTATCCGGGTGATGTGGCGGTTGGGCAGGCGATCGCGCTTCTGAGCGCTTTCGTGATGTTGGCCTGAGCGGAGCTCAATCCAGTGACGTTCCGCTGATCAGCAGCAGGAGGGCGAAGGACGAAGGCAGGCCACCAGTGTGACGGTTGTGGATGTGGGATCGTCAGGCGAATGGAGATTCGTGATCCCACCTCGCCCCATGCCCATACCCATGGCCGTTCCCGATCTGACGCTGCCGAGTGCCGACTACGCCGGGATGCATCCCTCGGCGCCGCAATTGCGTTTGCGCCTCGTCTCCTGCCGTCTCGAGCGCGCCGCCGGTGCGACTTCACGTGTGACCGCAGAGTTTGCCGAGCCGATTACCGGACGGGAACTGGTGTATCGCCAGGAGGGCGCGACGTGCGTGGGTGGCGATCTCCGCCTGGCCGCTCTGGCCACGCTCGACGCCGTAGCGCACGCGATCGATGGTGAGTTGAAGCTGGAGCTGGTGGGTGTGAAGCCTGTGCGTGCGTTTGACACGAACCTGATGGTCGTGGCGCTGCTCTCGCATCAGGACGGCCAGAGGACGCGCGTCGTGGGGACGGCGATTGCCGAAGGCGATCCACTGGAAGGCGTGGCTCGAGCGACGCTGCACGCGGTGAATCGGTTGATCGCCCCGTATCTCACGCGACTCGACCCAGTCGAGTAGACATTGCCGCAATCGGGTGCGATGCCATTCGGTCGCAGATCACGAAGCAAGTCGTGGCAGTGGTGTCGGCATCGTTCGGCAGGGCGTAGGTTGTGTTCGTGCACGCCCCCCTCCCGCCATCCGCATCGCTCCGACAGCTCGCCCCCACGCGGCGTTCGTCCGGACTGACTGTGTCGTGGTGTACTGCGGCGCTGCTTGCGGCGAGTGCGATTGTCGTCTCCTGCCGCCCGATGGCGAGCGTCGGCGGAACCTCACCCGCGACAGCGTCCGTACCCATTGGTGGCAACGCGCCGTCGTCCGTGGATTTCTCGCCATCGACTGGTGCGAACGGTGTGGCGATGCACGTGCCCGGCGCGTCCGCCAGCATCCGGCGCGTCGACACGCTGGCCACCAGCGAAGACCTCGCACGCGCCGTTGTGTCGGTCTTTGGCGATACCGCGGCGCTGCACCCCGTGCCACCCACGGATCTCGACGCCGAACCGATCTGGGACATCGACGTCCGCTCCTACGAAACGCACCAGCGGGTGACGCACTACGTGCAGCTCTTCTCCACCTCGTCGCGCGAAACGTTTCGCGCACGATTGTCGCGCGGCACGCGCTACGAGCCGATGATTCGTGCGAAGCTGCGCGCTGGCGGAATGCCCGAGGATCTCACGTACCTCGCACTCATCGAGAGTGGCTACGATCCGCACGCGTATTCACGCGCCGCAGCAGTGGGCCTCTGGCAATTCATGAGCAGCACGGCGCGTGACGTCGGGTTGCGCGTGGACTGGTGGGTGGACGAGCGTCGCGACCCGGTCCGCGCGACCGAGGGCGCCATTCGATTCCTCGGGTATCTGCAGCAGCAGTTCGGATCGTTGTACCTCGCGGCGGCGGCATACAACGGCGGTCCGGGGCGGGTGTCGCGCGGACTGACGCGCTACGCCGGCGAGATGGATGGCGCCCAAGGGGACGATCGCTTCTTTGCGCTGGCGGAGCAGAACTATCTGCGCGCGGAAACCAAGAACTATGTGCCGCAGCTGATTGCCGCAGCGCTGATCGCCAAGAAGCCAAGCCGCTACGGCATGAACGTCGATTCGCTGGCGCTCTGGTCGTACGACTCGGTATTGGTGGACGCCGGAACCAGTCTGGCTGCCGTCGTCGCTGCGAGCCACGCGACAGACGCCGAAATTCGCGAGCTCAATCCGGCGGTGCTTCGGGGCATGGTGCCGCCCGATCGCGCGATGTGGCTGCACGTACCAACTGGTCGAGGCGCGTCCACCGCGACGGCGCTGTTGGCGATCCCGGATGCCATTCGACTCGGCTACTCGACCGCCAGGGTGAGCGGCACGACAACCACGTTGGCGACGATCGCGAAAACGTCCGGTGTGCCCTCGCAGCGGTTGGCGTGGTTCAATCCCGGTCTCAAGACGGCGAAGCGGGGGCGGCTTGTCGCCGGGCAGACGGTTCGAATTCCGACCTCGGGCACGCTGTCGATGGCGCGTGCGGTCCCCGACCCCTCGATCGAGCGGTACGGCAGCGGCACGTCATCGACCGTCTCGAGCCAGGGCGGACACGTCGTGCGGCGTGGCGAAACATTGGGCAGTATCTCGCGGAGGTACGGCGTGAGTGTGGCGCGACTCAAGGCTCTCAACGGGATCTCCGGCTCCCGTCTGGTGGCGGGGCAGACGCTACGGGTGCGCAGCACCGCTCGCACGGCGTCGCGCTCGACGTCGTCCACCACAAGGTCGCGTACCTCCTCAGCCCGCTCATCCAACGCGTCGTCCAAGTCTGCGTCGACAACGACGAAGGGATCTGCGTCACCGACCAGGAAACGGTCCGCGAGCAAGTCGGCGACCTCGGCGTCGAAGAAGTCTGTGGCGAAGAAGTCCGCGACCTCGGCGTCGAAGAAGTCTGTGGCGAAGAAGTCCACGACCTCGGCCTCGAAGAAGTCTGTGGCGAAGAAGCCGGCGACGTCGACAACCGCGAAGAAGTCTTCCGCGACGCGCCCGTCCAAGAGCAAGCCCGCCCGTTGATTCTGCATTCGCCGTCGGCTGCACTCTCCGCTGTTCGTGATGCAGTCTACCGGCCGTACGATGCTGACTGCGTCAGCGCAACGCGCGCCATCCTGAGCTGCGGATGGCGCGCGTTCGTTGTGACTGGATGTGCTGCGGTCAGTCGAGCGTGCCGCGACCCCGATATCCGCGGGTGACGATGCTCTCGTAGCCGTTGGCCGGGTTCATCCCCATGCTGAGCGATCGGTTCACGGCGGTGGGTCCACGGTTGTAGACCAAGAGCGCCAGTTTGAGGTCGCCCTTGTACTCGCGGATGAGTCCCCGCAGGTAGCGGAAGCCGATTCGCAGGTTGATGTCAGGGTCGAGCAGATCGGCGCGCGTGACGTTGGGTTCAAAGACTCGCGCGGTGCCGAGCATGAGCTGTGTCAGCCCAAGGGCCCCGACGGGGCTCTGCGCGCGAGGATTGAAGACACTCTCGACGCGCACGAGTCGGAAACCAAGCTCCGGTTCGATGCCGGCGACGACCGCCGCGTCATAGATGCGCGTCGCCAGTTCCGGCTTGATGCGATAGCGGGTGGAGTATGTATAAATGCGATGCCAGCGACCAAGCGACTCGCGCGGCTGATCGGCGCTCTGCGCGAGGCCACGCGGTGCCAGTCCGAAGGGCAGGGCGGCCTGTGGCTCGGCGCGAGGGGCTCCGGCGCGACTCGCATCGGTGCGTCGCTGCAACACTGCCCCGGCTGGACGCCACGCCGGCTGAATGGCCAGCGTACCGGCGGCGCCCGCAGTATCGACGGCAACACGGGCAGCGCGAACCGACGGTTCCGGGGTGAGGGCAATGGCCAGCGAAAACACCGCGCCCGCTGCCATAAAGACCCGGGTCAGGCGGCGTTTGGCGAACCGCCGATGCATGCGGCGGCGACGCGCGCGCGCATCAAGACTGGGTACTTCAACCGCACCATCGCGGTCCTCATCGAGAGCTGCACGGTGCATGGTACCTCGCGTTCATAGGGACACTACGGATCGCGACGAAACTCCCCTTTCGTACCGCCGCGCTTTTCGCGCAGCACGATCTCGGAGATCACCATCGATCGATCGATTGCCTTCACCATGTCGTAAATCGTCAGCAGCGACACAGCGACGGCAGTCAACGCTTCCATCTCCACCCCGGTCTGAGCGGTGGTCCGAACGACGCTTTCCACCCGGAGTCCGGGCAGCGCCTCATCAACGCTAACGGCGAGTTCTATGCCCGACAACGGAAGCGGGTGACACAGAGGGATCAGGTCGGAGGTGCGCTTGGCGGCCTGGATCCCGGCGAGTCGTGCAACCGGAATCACATCTCCCTTCGCTAATGTGTTGTCTCGTATCGCTTTGAGTGTGTTCACTTCCATTGAAATCGCACCAGTCGCGACCGCCGTTCTGATCGAAAACGGCTTGTCGCCGACATCCACCATGCGAAGCTTTCCGGCCTCATCGAGGTGCGAAAGCTCACGCGCGGGGGTGATGTGGGACGAATCGCTCATGGGCGCAAGGTCTCGTGAAGGGAGCCGATCAGGGAGGCGCCGAGCAGTTGAGGGCTCACGTTGCCGTGCGCGCGAAGCTTCACGTCTTCAACCAGCACGAGCGCCATCGATGTTCGGCGCGCATCCGATTCGTGTCCCGACGCAACAAGTTTACGCACGCGGTCGTGCAGTAGCACGGTCAGCGCGTCGAGCATGTCGGAGAACGCACCGCGGGCGCCGGCCACGCCTTGTCGAGCGGCGGCCTTGATGCGCACCGCGGTGCCCTCGGGGTTGGACGGCAGCAATGCGGCGTCGAGCAGCCGACGTGCGGCGGTATACGACGCGGTGGTGGATTCAGCGC
>CAYWCJ010000017.1:0-26988 GCA_964456595.1 uncultured Gemmatimonas sp.
CTGCTCGGACTGTTACTGGGGATACTGGGCGGGGGTGGTTCCATTCTCACCGTGCACGTCGCTGGTGGTGATCACCATGAACTCGGCCGCCGGATTCATCGGCACAGCTGGCCAGGTGGTGGTGCCGTGGCAGGCTACGGCCACGGTCATCGTCGGCGCGATCGTAGGGATCGCTGCGGGCACATTCATTGGCGGGCGCCTGTCGGCCGCGCAACTCCAGCGGGGATTTGCGATTTTCCTGCTGGGGGTCGCGGCCTTCGTGATGTACGCCAACCGGGCGCTGGTCACCGGGGCTGCCGCCTGAGCGCTCCCCTCGCGCAGCGACAGCATGCCGCGCTGCGCATGGCGGCGGGTCGCGAGCGGCATGGCCGCAGTCGCACTACAATGCCTCGTACTCCGTCATGGTGGAGCGCGCATCGGGACGTGCAGCGCCGACCAGCGCACCGCCGCGCCGTTCGCGAAGGCATCAACACTCTGCTGTCAGCGGATCGCGCGCCGGAGGTCATCCACGACGGGGACCGCAGCGAGTCCCACCAGCAGCAGCGCCAGCGGTACGGTGGCGATGTACCCCAGCGCCTGAAAGCCCGCTGCCCCCAGCACGCCACCAACAAAGAAGCCGGCCAGGAGTTGCAGCAGGAGCCACATCCGGCCGCGATCGGCGACGACGCGCTCGTCCCCGGACGCGCCCGGCCGGTTCACGTACAGCAGCTTGCCGAGTTCGATGCCGAGGTCGGTGACGATGCCCGTGACGTGGGTCGTGCGGATCACGGCGCCCGAGATCTTCGTGATGACGGCATTCTGCAGGCCCATAATGAAACAGAGCAACCCCACCGTCGCGGACACGAACACGGTGTGGACCTGATTCAGGCGCCCCCCGACGAGGCCGAACACGAGGAGGAGCGTCGCCTCGAGCAGCAGCGGCAGTGCATACGCGCTGCTCAGGCCGCGGCGGCGGGCGGCGTTCACCACGATTGCTGTGGTCGCCGCGCCGGCGATGAACGCCACCAAGGCGCCGACGCCGGTGTAGAACACCGTTTGATCGCGCAAGATGACGGCGTCGGCCATCGACGAGACGATTCCCGTCATGTGCGAGGTATACTGGCGCACCGCCAAAAAGGCGCCCGCGTTGGTGGCCCCCGCGACGAAGGCGAGCCCGACGCCGAGGTGCGCATTCTCGCGCCCCGTCCGGGCGGTGGCCGTAAGCCCACGCGCATAGTCGACTGGCATACGACGGAAGCTAGTCGCCGGACGCCCGTGGTCCCCGCCGCTGTGTGAACGCTCGCGTTCTGTTGCAGCCAAGCGAGGGATTCGTCGCCGGTGCGCGGCCCGCTGCGGAGATCGTTGCAGCGTCCGGCCGGCACGCGTCAACGCGATACCGACCAGCCTGCGCCATTCTATTCCGAGGTCACACCATCGAAGTGCTCCGAGTCAGCCTCGGCATCGGCGCGGGTGTGGTGCGTCACGCCGTCGCGATGGTTGGGCGGCGAGTAGAGGGTGTACAGCTTCAGGTCTGTCGCGCCGGTGTTGATGATGTTGTGTCGGGCGCCGGCGGGAATGAGGATGGCGAATCCTTCGCGGACTGGTGTCGTCACTCCGTCGAGGACCGCGTCGCCGGTGCCGGACTCCACCCGGAAGAACTGGTCGAGCGTATGGACCTCGGCGCCGATCTCACCGTGCGGCGGAATCGACATCGCGACGAGTTGCGAGTGCTGTGCTGTGTAGAGCACCTGACGAAAGTCGGCGTTCGTTTCGACGAGGGTACTGAGATCCTTCACGAATCCGAGCATGATGCAGCTCCTGATGAATGGGACGATGGCGATCTTCAAGAACACGTCGTCGATCGTGACGGCGTCCGTCGGTGGATTGTCTCAGGCCACGCTCACGGGTGCAGCGTACCATACCGGTAAGCGCTCCTGTTCGAATGCGCGATGCAGCGCGGTGAGCGCGTGCGAGCGTTCCGGGTCGTCGGTGCGCAGCGCCTGTTCGACCTGTGCATCGGCGAAGACCCGGTCGCGCAACATGCGATACGCCGTGAACTGTTCCCCGCGACGCGTGAGCGTGAGGATGGCCAGCACCGTCTCCTCGACGCCAGCACCGCCAGCGTCACCGTCAGCGCTGCGCTCGGTCAGCCAAGCGACGACCGTCGGCGCGGTCAACTGCTCCAGATGCTCTGTCAGGTACTCCGACGATAAATCGGTCTCTTTCCACGCCTCCACCGCCTGCCTGGCGAGCGTGGGCGCATAGGCGGCGTCGATGCCGATCGCTCGCGATCTTTCCAACAGCTCGAGGTGAGTTGAGGCCGTGCCAGCGTCCAAGCCGTCGCCAAGCCATTCCGCGATCAGGATGTCCGTGCCGGGGTCAAGCAGCGACAGGTTGGTCAGCAGGAAGTCCCGCGACTGCGTCCAGGTGCTGGTGTTCACCCATGCCAGGAACAGGCGGTCGAGCACAAGGTCCACGCGCAACCAATCAGGAATCGCGCCTACGATCAGCTGCCATTGTGCGTCGAATGCCGCGACATCCCGTCTGCGCTCGCGCCGCGCGATGGTGCGAAGCAGGCGCTGGCGCGCGCCGTCGTCGGCGTCCTCGAGCAGCGACTCGTTCAGCAGCCGCACCGTTTCGTCAACGTGTTCCGCAGGGCGCGCGCGCATCAACGACAGCTCGCGAACAAGGGCAGGCTGATCGTGCAAATCGGCGATCACCTCATTCCACGTCTCCGCGCCCGCACCGTCGAGCGATTGCGCGAGCAGAGCAACGGTGCCGGCGTCGCTCGTCAGCATGGCGCGCAGCTGCGCGAGCCCCTGACGCAATTCTTCATCGCCTTCGGCCTGCCGTCCGCACCCACGAAGCGCTCGTCCGCGATTGATGTGGGCCAACGCCAGCACGCTTGGTGTCGACGGAACATCCGGCAGCGCAAACAGCGCCAGCGCACGGGTGGCATGATCGAGCGCGGCATCGTACTTCAGATTGACGAGATCGAGCAGGCTCAGGTTGTGCAGCGTAATCGCCAACCAGCCGCTGGCGGCGTCGATACTTGCGTCGACATCGAGCAGGGCCAGCGCTCGATCCAGTCCTCGACGCGCTTCGGCGGCACGCTCAACGACCATCAGTGCGACGCTGCGGTTCAGCTCGGCGACACCGATGAACATGCCAAGGGCCGGGTGCTCGCCCTCGAGCGGATTCAGCAGCGACAGCGCTTCGTCCGCGAACGCGAGCGCTTCGAGTGCGCGCCCGCGACGCACACAGTCGCCCGCGATGTCGCTCAGCGTCCCGGCGAGTAGCACGGCAGACATCAGAGAGCCGTCGTGCGCCTCGCGCAGGACTGGCACGGCACGTTCGCGTGCATCGGCCGCTTCCTCGGCACTCACGTGCTGTTCGAGGATCTGCATCAGCTTCCGCCACGCCTGCGCGAGCGAATTGCGGAGAAAGCGGTCGGTGGCCGGCGTGAGCAGCGAGATTGCTTCGCGCTCTCGCGCCACCAACTGCGCAATGTCGCCACCCGTCGCAAGGCCGAAATCCACCAGCATGTCGAGCGTGAGACCCAGTCGTGCGCCCAACCGCACACTTGGCGTCGCGGCGCGCAGCTCCCGCTCGAGATCGAGCAACTCTGCTGTCGCGCCTTCGATATCCCGATCGGCGATCAAGGGCGCGCGAACGAGGCGCACAGTCGCCATGGAAATCATCGCCTCGGCGCTGCCGCCGGTGAGGGGCTTCAATAGCGGCAATGCTTTGTTGAGCAATGTCTCTGGATCGGGGGCATCGGGCGTGGCCCATCCGAGTTGCCGCTCGACGAGCGTGGTCACGGCAAGGATGCGCAACCCTTCGGCCGATGAAATATCGGAGATCGTGCCCGTTGGCCCGCGGTTGTGGGACAGTGCCACCAGACGCGCCGCCGCCAGCGGACGCGGGCGATCGTCCACAGTCGGGACCCCAGTTGCCTGCTGCTTTCCAAGCCGAGCGCTGAGTTCGAGCAGTTCGACGTTGGCGCGGATCACCAGCGCGTCCATCATCAACGCGTCGCGCCACGGCGAGGGCTCGCCACGCGCTTCCAGCAATGCGACCGCACGGCGGCTGCAGTCGTTGGCGCGCTCCATGTCGCCCATCGCCAACGCTGCCTGCGCGGTGAGATAGAGCGCGGCCGCGAGGGCGTTGCTGGCGCTCGGGTTCGCGTCGAGGTCGGTTTCGATCAGCGCCATCGCTTCTTCGGCCATGCGGATCGATGCGCGCGGGTTGCCACGAAGGAACTGCGTGAGTGCTTGCGCCGAGAGTGTGGCGGCGAGCATCTGCTTTCCGGTTGGCTCGTCGGCGGCGGAACGTGCAACGTCGGACGCCTGCTCAGCCGCCTCATCCGATCCGGCCGAATCGCCGGCGCCGCCGAGTGCGAACGACAGATCGAACAGCGACATCGCGAGATCGATCGGCTTGCCGAGTTCACGACGGATCTCGACCGCTTCACGATGCAGCGCAATCGCTTCCTGCGGCGAGCCCCGCACGAATGAGCCCGTGCCCACGCGCGCGAGGGCCAGCGAGAGATCGGGCAGGAACGCGTCGCGATCGCGCGCCACGAACCGCCGCAGCAGGGCGATCCCTTCCAGACCGGCGTCGGCGAGGTGCCGCCATGCGTGCCGCCAGAGGTACGTGTGCTGCTGCGGAGACTGCCCCTGATCCAGCAGCGACTCGTACAATGTCGCGACGGCGGTCGCGATGGGTCGCGCGGCGTCGGGATGCAGCCGCCGGCCAAGCTCCCTGCCGATCACCGGGCGCAAATGGTCGACGAGCCGCTGGTGCGCGATGCGGAAGACACCCTGATCGCCCTCGGCGCCGGCCACGACATGCCGGCCGAGCACCTCGAGCAGCGTGTACGCGTCGTCGCGCGTGTAAATGGTGCCGCTGGCCGAGAGCGCGGTCGCAACGGCGGGCCACACATCGTCGGCGGGGAAGCCACTGCCCAGCACACAGGAGAGCGCGCGCAGCAACTCGCGCGCCGCTGTGGGATGCGCGCGATCACCGATCACCAACACGGTGCGTTCGAGATCCCGCTCGAGTGCCGTGACCACGCTCGTCGCGAGGCTTTCCTTCCAGTCGTCTCGATTGGTGTCGACGGGCACGTCGCGCAACTGCGAGGTAATGAGTCGCGCCAACAGGAACGGACCGTCCGTCGTCGGATCGTGGGCGCGCGCCGACGTCACGATCTCCTCAGCGACGGCATCGGGATTCATGTCGCCCGACACGCCATCGAGCCGACGCACGATGTAGCGACGCACGTCGTGCAAGGTCGTCTCGGCCTGCGCGCCAAGGTTGATCGTGTCCGTGGTCGCGCCAAGGAGGCCGATGAGTCCCGGTTCTCCACTGGCACCGGGCACTGCGCGAGTCCCCACGAGCACCATCGCTTCGCGCGAGAGAGGTTGCGCGACCTCCAGCGCGAGACTGCGGCACTCCGCGTCGCCGGCCTCGTCGAGACCGTCCAGCAGCACGAGCATCGGACGTCCGTCCGTCCGACGCTTCTGTGCGAGACTCAGGATGTCGTAGATGCTTGCATCCGCCGCGAGTTCGAGTTGCGCGGCGATATTCTCGATCGCTGCCCGTGAATCCATCGCGCGGCAGTGGAGCTGCGCGCCGACGCGTCCTTCGCCGGGGTCCAGGCTCGGATCGACAGGCTCGATCGCGAGCAAGCGAGCGCGCTCCCAGCTATCGGACAGACTGGCGATGCGACCGAGGATCGCTGACTTGCCGGAGCCGGCCGGACCGGTCACGACGCAGACGCCGGGTTTCGCGGCGCGTATCCAGGAGACGATCTGCGCGAGTTCCGATTCCCGTCCGGTAAAGAATGCGCCGTCGAGCGAGGTGCCGCGTGCCGCCTGCAACAGATGCTCGACGACCCGATGCTGGGCCTTGGGTCGATAGAGCGGATTGCGCAACATCGGCCATGCGTTGCCCGTCGACGCCTGCTGTGGCGAATGCCGCGGCTCGCCCCACTCCTTGAGCAGCGCGTCGATCACATCGTCGCCGCGCACGCGCGCGTCGTACACGCCCCAGCGTACGCGCAGGCGCTCGTCCTTGGGACCTTCGGTGAGCAGGCGTTTGAGTTCGCGCGGCAGCGCGCCGCTCAGTGAGCTCTCATCCGAGCGTGACGCAGCGATGACACCGAACCACGCGGTGGTCGGATCGGCGCGCCCGGTGAACACGGCGTCGGCCATGGTCAGTGCCGCGCCGACGCCGGCACCGGAGAAGCATGTGTCGACGATGACCAGCACTTGCGCTGCGCCAGTCTGTGCAGCCCACGCACCCAACTGCGCGGCGTTGGCTACCTCGTCGTCATACGTGTCGGTCGCTCGGCTCATCAACAGCAGCTGACCGCCCGGACCGGGTTGCCCGTGTCCGATCCAGAGCAGCACCAGCACACCGCCTGGCAGCGACTGCTTCCGAAGCTCGCCCTTTACCTTCGCCAACAGCTCGCCCTGCGGCAGATCATCGATCAGCACGCCGGTGAAACCATGGTCGTGCTCAAGCAAGTTTACTATCTCGGCCGTGTCGGGCACGGCACGCGCGAGCGGTTCCAGTGTGGCGTACTTGCCGTTTGCCACGGCCACGACACGATGTGTTGGCTCTGTCATGAAATCAGCGCTCCTCTGCGCTTGCGACGATGGCATCCGCAGCGATGGCGCTCTCCCACACAAGGAATGGGCGAGTCACTGACGGAGGTCCTCCAGCCACGGCACTGCTCACGCGGGCGCGGTAGCCACCCGGTGTCAGTGGATCGAGCGAGGCCGTGCCGTCTTTCGCCACCACGACATGGGGCCCGACGGGTTTGTCGAGTTCGTCCAGCACGGTCACGTGCAGACGCACATCGCCGGCATCGTTCACGTGCAGCTGCGGCCGATCGCCCGGGCGCCAGAGCTCCGCCATGGTGACGCCGAACGACGTACTGGCGGCGCGCTGCCAGACCATGTCGTCGCGTGTCAGGATGCCGTCGATCAGATCGAGCGCGGAGCGTGTCCCCTGCAGTTCGCCATGCTGATCGGCCACTGCGTGCGTGTTGACGCCGCGGCCCTCCAGCGGTTCGGCGGACAGACTTGGCACCGTGCCGTCACCACCCTGATTGCGCATATCGATCTCCTCCGACGGGACCACGCGACCGCGCACGATCGACGCCGTGGTGAGTGTCGGTTGGCGGATGCCGACCACCTTGTGCAGCGTGTACGTCGGTGGCGGCGCAGCATCCAGCGTGGCGTGGAAGTCGAGCGCGTCGTCCAGCATCGCGGCGTCGAGGTTGGGCACGGCAACGCCGCGCAACCCCGATCGCGAGCCGTCGTCTGCCTCGAGGCAGTCGTAGGTGGGGAGCAATTGGTACAGCGACGGCAGACTTCGTGCGAACGCGGACAGATTGAGACGCAACGGACCGATTCCGGGCTCGAGTCCGTTGGAGAGCGTGTGCAGCGCGTTCAACGCGCCACGGTGCGGCGTGCCGAGCGTGATCAGGGTGCGCGTGATCGCGGCGCCGTCTTCCTGCTCGAGAAACCATCGGGCGATGAGCCCGCCCATCGAGTGGCAGATGAGCACCAGCTTCGATTCCTCCATGCCCGGCTGTTCGCGCCACCGGGCGAGTGCGTCTTCCGCCAGCAGCTTGAGCAGCCGCGCGTTGTAGCGGTTGGAGAGACGCCAGTCGTACGGAAAGGTGAGCAGGTTGGGGATGCGATCAGGATCGCGCCGGTCGGGCTCGATCATCTGAAAGCGCGCGCTGCGCAGAAACGCCAATGTGCCGTCGTATCCCGTGATCGGACTCCAAAGCCCTGGAATCACGTGCAGGCTCGGCAGCAGTTTGGTGGCACGGATCGCGTAATTGGGCGGGAGTCCATCGCCAACACCGGGCGGCAGCGTCAACGACTGCAGGGAGCCGCCCAGCGTGTTGAGCGCCTGAATGAGCGTGCCAGCCTCCAGCGACCAGAGCGGGGTGTTCTTCGCACCGACGAGCGCACTTCCCATGATGCCGGGAATCACGACCACGACGTCGCGAATGAGATTCGTGTCAACGGCCATCAGACTACCCTGCGCTCAGTGTCATGGGCCACGGTGAGGGGCGTCATTCGAGACCGCTTCGCCCGAAAATAGAGCGCGAACCGCCCGCGCGGGATCCGTCGCCAAGCCGAGCCCCGATGGGCCGAGGAGCCGCAGTTGCTCCACCAACGTGCGCACACCACGTTCGACGTTGGCCACGGTACACAATGCCAGACTGGGCAGCACAATCATCTGACCGCATCGAGCCGACGCCCTGATCAGAACCACAGTACCCTCATCTGACCGACCGATCCCATGCCACCCGGTGCCGAACCATTTCGCGACCACCTCGTGAGATCGTCGCCGTCGCGAGCGCCGCTGATCGACGCAGCGCTACTGGCAGCCATCGCCGAGAAGGATGCGTTCCCCGCACAGTACCTCATGCTACGTGCAGCGGAACGTCGGTCGTTCGGAACGGTCACTGTGATTCGTTACGTGCGCTAGCGCAGACGCCGCGCGCGAACTCAGCGCGCCAGTGCCTGCTCGATATCTGCCGCGATGAACGCCATGACGGCCATGGCCGCGACACACCGCTGCACCTCAGCCGGGTCTAGCTTGTCCGGTGTGTCCGCGTCGGTGTGATGGAACCAGAAGTAGCGCGTGCCGTCGACGTTGAGTCCCATCCCGGGCACGCCCGTCGCCATGAGCGGTGCGATGTCGGCTCCGCCACCCGATGCTTCGATCTTCCCGGCCTTGATGGGGCCGAGCAATCCGCCGATCGCCTCCACCACTGCGCGAGCAGACGGAGAGCCGGTAAAGCCGAAACCGAGCGGCGAGAAGACGCCACCATCGGACTCGATGGCAAGTTGGTGCGTCTCGCGCTGATGCGCGTCCCGATACGCCGCGCCGCCGCGTCCACCGTTCTCCTCGTTCGTCCACCCCACCACGCGAATCGTGCGGCGCGGTGTGAGGCCGAGCTTCTTGAGCAGGCGAATCGCTTCCCAGGCCACGACCACGCCCCCCGCATCGTCCATCGCGCCTTGCCCTACATCCCACGAGTCGATGTGCCCGCCCATCACCACGATCTCGTCGGGCTTCTCCCGTCCGCGCAACTCGCCCATCACGTTGTGGCTCTCGGCGTCGGGGAGCATCTTGGCGCTCATCCTGAGCGTCACGCGCACCTTCTCGCCGCGATTGATCATGCGACGGATCATCATTGCGTCTTCGGCCGTAACGCTCGCGTGCGGAATCTTCGTGACGGTGGAGTCGTAGCTCATGTTGCCGGTGTGCGGCGTGCGCATGCCGTAGGGCCCCGCGCTGCGCGCGAGCGAGGCAACAGCACCTGCTTTCGCGGCGGCGATGGCCCCCTGTCGGCGGAACGCGCCGTTGTAGCCGTAATCGCGCCATTCCGCGTCGTACAGCACGATCTTGCCCATCGCTTCACTCGCGCGACGGGTGAGTTCGTCGAAGCTCGCCACGACCATCACCTCGGCCGTGATACCGCCAGCGGCTGTGGCAATACTGCCGCCGAGTCCGAGCATGGGCAGCAGCTGCCGACGCGGCGCGACGAGTTCCAGCGACTCGGCGCCTCGCACCCAATGCGGTACCATCACTTTCTCGCGACGTACGTTCTCGAGACCGTCTTTCGTCATCGTGGCCGCGGTCCATGAAATCGCCTCCTCCAGCGCCGTCGATCCGGAGAGCCGATGGCCGAATCGGTCCGTCAACTCGGCGATGCGATTCCATGCACCGGCAGAATCGGCTTGCGCGGCGGCGATGATACGGTTGGCGATGTCGGCGTACTTCGCCGGAATCGCATCGGGCGCCTGCGCGGCAAGCGGCATTGTGGGCGTGCCGAAAGTGACGACGCACAACAGAAGTGCGCGGGCGGAGCCAGCGAACGGGGATAGTAGGACCATCGGCACATTCCAGCGTGGAGGGAGACAACAACGGATGAGGCAATCTCTGTCCGTGACCGGCCGTCGTCCAACTGCCGCGCCGTCGCTTCGACGCGGACGGTACTTTCCACTATGCATTTCTTCGGAAATCCTGCTCGGCCCAACCACACCGCACGTCGCTGCGCGCCGCTGATACTCTGCGCAGTTGTCGTCGCTTGTTCGGCCGACTGCTCGGGAGAACCGCGCGCTGCCGCCGCGGCAGATACGACACCGGTCGTGGTTGCAACGCCGCAGATTCCCGGTCCCGCACTCACGCCAGTGCGCAGTCCGGATGCGTTTCGCGTGAAGTTCGAAACGAGCAAGGGCGACTTCACGGTGGCAGTCACACGCTCGCTGGCGCCACGCGCGGCCGATCGATTCCACGAGTTGGTGCGCATCGGATATTTCAGCGGCGTGCGCTTCTTTCGTCTGGTGCCCGGTTTCATCGTGCAGTTCGGTATTCATGGCGAGCCGGCGGTGAATGACGAGTGGGACCGCGCCACGATGCCTGACGAGCCGATGCGCACGAGCAACTCACGTGGTACCGTTGCGTTCGCGGCAAATGGGCCGGATTCGCGCGCGGTGCAGCTTTTCGTGAGCACTGGCGACAATGCATCCAAACTCGATGGGCAACGCCTCTTCTCGCCGTTCGGGCGGGTGGTGGACGGGATGGATGTGGTGGAGCAGTTCAACAGCGAGTACGGCGAAGAGCCCAATCACTCGCGTATTGTGCGTCAGGGGAACAGGTACCTCGTGAAGTGGTTTCCCGCGCTCGACTCCATCGTGTCGGCCACGTTCATCGATGGCGCGAGCGAGAAGCCATAACCGCCCTGTCCTGCGCTGCCCTGCCCGGCGCGCATCACCGCCGAACGGCGCATCGGCCCGTCACGATATGGCGGAGCCGCAATACGGCGTGCTCGGGCGACTCCAGCAGTTGGCGCGCGCGCACGGCGTGCACGGTGGCGCCGGTAAACGGCGGTGTGCCCGCCAGCATCTCGTACGTCACACAGGCGAGCGCGTACACATCCGAGCGCTGGTCGACATGCGGATCGGCCGTCGCTTGCTCCGGACTCATGTAGCTCGGCGTCCCAACGGTGACACCGGCCATCGTGATGCGCTGATCCCCGACCTGCTCCAGCGCACGGGCGATGCCGAAGTCGAGGACGAACGCGCGATCGCCCGAGAGTATGATGTTTTCCGGTTTGAGATCGCGGTGCAGAACGCCGCATTCGTGCGCGTAGTCTACGGCGGCCGCGACGTGCTCGACGATCTGCAGCACATCGTCGAGTGGCAGCTGCACGTCCCGGGAGATCCGCGCACGCAGCGACTCGCCCTCGATATACGGCATTACGAAGAAGATCGAACCGTCCGCTTCACCCGAATCGAACAGCGGTACGATGTTCGGATGACGAAGGTTTGCCGTCAGACGAATCTCCGCACTGAAGCGCCGTGCTCCCAGTCGCGTCGCCGTCTCCGGGTGGAGCACCTTGATGGCCACCGGCCGATCGAGCCGCTCGTCGTGTGCGAGATACACGACGGCCATGCCACCGCGCCCAATCTCACGCTGGACGCGATAGCGCGACGCCAACAGCGCCGGAAGCGCGGGCGCCGGCGCCTCGCGCTCTTCGAGCAGCGTCGGATAGACGGTGCCCGCCCACTGGTCGAGCTCCGCATGAGGCGCTGCACTGCGCGCAAGCAATCGCTCCACTTCCGAGCGCAGCGCCTCGTCGCCGGCGCAGGCGCGCACGAGGTACGCGGCTCGTTCGTTCTCCGGCAGGTCGAGTGCCGCGTCGAAGAGCGGCTCTATCTGCGCCCAACGTGCAGGTGACGAGGCAGCGTCCCGCCTCGGGGTGTGGTGCGTATCCAAGCGACTACCCGCCCAACGACACGCGCAGCAGCGCGCGCCTTCACCCAGTCGCGCTGCACCGTGCGGACGGTCACGTCGAGCGCTTCGGCGATCTCCTCCTCGGTCAGTCCGCCGAAGAAGCGGCACTCCACGACGCGCGCCAGTCGTGGATCGAGTGTGGCAAGCTGCTGCAGCGCCTCATCGATCTCCAGCAGTCGCTCGGCCGCACGCGTATCCGGCGACAACACTTCTTCGAAGATGAGGTCGGCCTTCCCACCACCGCGCTTGAGGGCCGCGCCGGCTTTGGCGTGATCGATGAGGAGGTGTCGCATCGCGCGCGCGGCGAGGGCCAGGAAGTGCGCGCGGTCCTTCCAGCGCGCGTCCGACTGGTCGGCCAGCTTGAGGTAGACCTCGTTCACTAACGCGGTCGTAACGAAGGTGCCGTCCTTGGCGTTCGCACGGCGCATGCGGGCGAGATGCCGACGCGCGATGACTCGCAGCTCCTCGTACACGACCGGAACGATGTCATCGAGCGCACCCAGTCTGGCCGGGTTGGTCAGACCCGGATTTTCGGACGCGGTGGAAATGTCAGCCGAACGCTCGTTCGCCCGGGGCATGTCGTGTGTTGCGGAGGACTCTTGTGCTGTGTGGAGCCGAGTCACCTGTTGACCGTGCACCCCCCAACAACCTCGGACGCCATCGTCGGGAACGCAAGCATCGATGCGCGTCAGCAGGTGTCAACGCTCGCCACGCTCGTCCGGAGGCCAGCGTCACCAGGATTCCTTTCGTACACGACGCGATAACGCGATGTCTCCGCGATCTGGCCAGCGCCGCCGCGTGCAGGAGCTTCAGGCATCCGGTCGGTACGCCGCCTTGATGCGCATGGTGATCCCCTTCGTACCCCATTGCATGCGCAGCTGCGCCTCGTCGCGCAGCACCAAGGGAAAAAACCAACTGACGGTTTCGAGGTGTGACGCCTCGTCGGGCGCGACATCGATCCGCAATGCGTCCGACGCGGTGCCGGGATACGGCGTATGCTGAATGTTGGTGGTCCTGTTCAGAATGAGCGTCCACATCCCCTGTGCATGCGGAATCAGCCACGTCGTGTAGGTGCCCTTGGGCACCGGGCGATCGTTGAGGGTGATGTTCTGGCTGATGGTAATCTCCGTCGCCTGATCCGCGCCCGGATGCCAGATACTGTCCCATGGCACGAGCGCACCGAAGAGCGCGCGCCCTCGTGCCGTCGGCCGTCCATACTCAATACTGATCTCGGTGAACGCGACGCGCTGCGTGACCGTGCCGCGTTGACTGAACGGATAGCCCTGCGCCTGCAAGGCAACGCGGCTGGGCGCGACGAGTGTCACGACGAGCAGGAGCACAGTGGCGAGCGCCGGTGCGGCCCAACGGCGCATGGCAAAGTGATGCATGAATTTATGGTTTCCTTTTCGGTTCAACGATGACCGTGAGCGGGATATACCAGCCTGGCTCGACCGACTTGACCTCGAGCGTCCAGAGGCCCGGTGTGGTCGGAGCGAACTCGAAGTCCGCCGTCTGACCTGGCCCCATCTCGATGTGCGCCGGACGCAGCGTGGCGATGGCGGCCGGCAGGTCGGCGCCGTCCTTGGCGATGGCGCGCCAACGGGCGACGGTGGAATCGTTCTTCAGCGTGAATGCGATACGCCAATCGGGGTGAATGCTGACGATGCGCAAGCGATGGAGCTCACCGACCGTCAGTCGCAACGGTCGCGGTGTGCGCCGACCGTTCACCAGCGCGTACGGACTCTCGATGTGCTTCTCGATTTCCGGACCACCGCCGCCCGCGACCACCAGATGATCATGTGCAAGATCGCGCAGCGCATCGGTGACGATGAGTGCACCGTACATCCCTGAGCTCATCTGACGCCGGTCGTTCAGGTGCGAGTGATACGGATACGTTCCCGAACGCGGCGGGGTGAACGCAGCGACACACGAATCGGCTGGGGCGATCTGCGAATAGACATGACGTCCCAGTCCACTCCAGTCAGGCACGCCGTCGGGAAAGCTTTCGATCTCCAGGCCGTGCCAGTGAATGGACGTGGGCTCGTCGAGATTGTTGCGCACGACATTCCGCACCGGCTCTCCACGGCGCAGCTCGAGCACCGGTCCCGGCAACACAACGGAATCGCGGGCGGGCACCTTCGCATCCTGTTGCAACGCGAAGCCGAATGCCGTCGCGCCGGTCATGAGAGAACTGGGACGTTGCTGTACGAACAAGCGCATCTCGCGCGCATTCGCGATGGATGACTCGACGTAGTTGGGCGCCGCTGTCACCTTGATCCCGATCACGAGACCACGCATCGCGTGACCTTGCGCGCCCTGCATCGCTCCGCCGGCACCGTGTGCATCGTGGGAGGTCGCAACCGCCGCCGCCGCCGCCGCTGCGGCCGAGTCGCGCGGCGATCCGACGATCGACGCATTTTCGTCGGCGTGAAAGGCGAAGTGGCAGTGGAAGAGCCAGTTGCCCGGTGTGCTCGGCAGGAAGCTGAACGTGACCGTTCCGAACGGTGCGATGAGATCGGTGTTGGACAGATGGCGCGCCGTCATCGGCACCAGCGTGTCGACGCTGCCGGAGCCGTGTGATTCGATTTGATAGTAAAAGCCGTGCAGATGGAGCGGATGGTGCAGCCCCATGGCGTTGATCACGCGAAATCGCGTCGAGTCGTTCTGCGCGAGCGTAATCGTTTCCGTATGCGGCCAGCCCTTGCCGTTGATCACCGATACTACTTCGAACGGCCGACCGTCGGCATATTCGAGAAACCACTCGCTCAACACGAGAATGTGATCGCGCATCGAGGTGCCGGGTGCGTCGACCACGATCGCGCCGTTGAGCTGACTGTCCTTCCAGAAGCGATCAGCGGCAGTGGTGTCGAGGAACGCCCCCCAGTAGGCATATGTCCCCGGCTGCGAGAGTGTGTATCGCACCTCGCGCGTTGCCCCCACCGCGAGTTGCACGGTGTCATCTGCGGCGGGGGAACCCGGTCGCAACCCGCCGATGACGACCGCAGAGTCGGACCGGTTGCGCACACTGAGCACGATCGGTGTCCCCTGCGGCACACGCTGCAGCGGACCGGGTACGAGTGGAGTCTTGCCACGCTCGGCGAAGGCGAGGATGGGCACCTCGGGATCAGCGTTCCCTTCCGGCTTCCACGCACTCTCGAGTACGTCCAGCTCAACGCGAAGTGTGCCTCCGCTCAGGCGCCCTGCACTGACACGGTTCTGATGCACCGTGGCGCTGGCCACGCCCGGCGCCGGCTTGGGCAGCGGAAGGCGCGGAAGCGCCGCGACCAACTGCGCGTTCATCACCACCGTGATCAACGCGCTGATCGTAATGCTCATGAATCCACCAAATGATCGACCACGATAGGAGACGACTGACGTACTGCGCGGAGACGTTGCGCTGCCCGCCGGGATCCCGCAATGGAGGGTTGGAGCCTGCGCCGGGCGATAACGGTGGCCGAGCGCTTTGCCGAGCAGTTCTCCGACCGCGCATTCCGCGGCTACGTCCCCACGTCCGAGGAGATCATCGTGCAGGATCCGCCGACGCGAGGCGTTGATCGCGGGCGTTGGGTTGGACGGTGGCGCAATGGGATCGGCGAGCAGGTGATGGTGGGGACGTACCGTGCCGAATGGTGCTTCACGGACTGGGGATGGATGACTCAGTCCGAACACTTCGAGCAGCGCGACGGCCGTTGAGCCGCATGCGGGAGAGCACAAGATCGCGGTGCGTTCTTTCTGCATTGCACGGGTGACAACGAGTGCTCGCCCGACCATCGTGTCCCGCTGGCGCCGCCGCGACTGTCCTCGTACGTTCGTCGTAGTCGCCTTTCCCATGGGAGTGAGCCAGGGTCGCACCACCATTCTGCGGCGATGCACGAACAGACTCAACCGTTCTTTTTGCGCGCGCCGTCCCTCTCTGCTTGCGTCTCTCCCACCCGCCCGACAACGTCTCGGTACGTCAGCCGAGCAGGGGGCCTGTGCATGTTGTCGCACACCGATGTCACGAGTCCGCGCCACTACCACAAGGTGGTGGATTGCCAGTGGGCGTGTCCCGCACACACCAACGTGCCGGAATACCTGCGGCTCATCGCGCAGGGTCGCTACACGGAATCGTATCTCCTCAATCGCGAGTCGAACGTCTTTCCCGGGATACTCGGTCGCACCTGTGACCGACCCTGCGAACCGGCGTGTCGTCGTTCGCGAGTCGATGGCACGCCAGTCGCCATCTGCCGACTGAAGCGCGTCGCGGCAGATCTGCGCGACGATATCACCGAGTATCTCCCCAAGGCACCGACGGAACGGAACGGCAAACGCATTGCACTCGTTGGTGCGGGTCCGGCCTCTCTTACCGTCGCCAACGATCTGCTGCCGCTTGGCTACGAGGTCGTCATCTTCGAGCAGCACGCGCGCGCCGGCGGGTTGATGCGATTCAACATTCCGGCGTTTCGCCTGCCCGAGCAGGTGTTGAACGAAGAGACACAATGCATCATCGACATGGGCGCGGAAGTGCGTTATAACACGCCCGTTACGAGTATGCACGCGCTGCTCGACGAGGGATACGACGCGGTGTTCGTAGGCAGCGGAGCGCCGAAGGGAAAGGACCTCGAGATCGATGGACGCTGGGATGATGCCGGACGCGATCACATCCATATCGGCATCGAGTGGCTTGGTTCCGTCCACTTCGGCCACATCAGCAGCATCGGCAAGCGCGTCCTGATCATCGGCGTCGGAAATACGGCCATGGACTGCTGCCGAACGTCGCGTCGGCTTGGCGGCACCGACACCAAGGTCATCGCCCGTCGTTCGCGGCAGTACTTCAAGGCCTCGCCGTGGGAACTCGAGGACGCGGAAGAAGAAGGAATCCACATCGTCGAGAACCATGCCCCGAAGCGCTTCGTGTACGAAGGCGGGACGTTGGTGGGCATGGAGTTTGAGCGCGTGCAATGGACCGAGACCAACGGTCGACAAAGCAGCACCGTCATCGACAGCGTCGTCCTGCCCTGCGACGACGTGATTCTGGCCATCGGACAGGACAACGCGTTCCCGTGGATCGAACGCGACTGCGGGATCGAGTTCGACCAGTACAGCATGCCGGTGGTGGATAAGACGACGATGCAGTCGTCACGCGCCGGTATGTTCTTCGGCGGCGACTCGGCGTGGGGTCCGCTCAACATCATCTGGGCGGTCGAGCATGGTCATCAGGCGGCCATCTCCATCCACCAGCACTGCCAGGGCCTCGCCGTCGGTGATCGTCCGGCGCACGGAATGCATCTCGCCAGCACGAAGATGGGGATGCACGCGTGGAGCTACAGCAACGACTTCAATCCGTCGCCGCGGGCACAGATGACGCACGCCGAGTTGGTGAAGCGATTCGCCAGCGTGAGCGAAGAAGTGGAACTTGGCTTCACACCGGAACAGACCGCGACCGAAGTGGAGCGCTGTCTCAACTGCGATGTGGAAACGCACTTCACCGCGAACCTGTGCATCGAGTGCGATGCCTGTGTGGATGTCTGCCCGGTGAACTGCCTGACCATCGCGCCGAACGCGGCGTCAGAGGATGACATGCGTGCACGACTCTCGGCGCCCGCCACGAACGTGGCGCAGGATCTGTACGTCTCCACGTCGTTACCGCAAACCAAGCGCGTGATGGTAAAGGACGAAGACATCTGCCTGCACTGCGGTCTGTGCGCAGAACGATGCCCAACCGCCGCGTGGGACATGCAGAAGTTCTCGCTCGTGATGCCGTATGCCTTTGGCCCGTCCGGCACGACCATCCCGGTGAGCGTATGACTGAGCGCATGAGTGAGCGCAAGAGTGCGCGCATGACCACAAGCATGACCACAAGCATGACGGCACCGCTGAATCAGCGCGTCAGTGGCGTCAACGACTTCGCGTTCAAGATGGCCACCGTGAACGGCACCGGCTCGGCCAGCGCCAACAGCCTGCTGATGCAGGCGATCTTCCGCATGGGCATCCCGGTCACCGGGAAGAACATCTTCCCGTCCAACATTCAGGGGTTGCCCACCGTCTACGAGATCCGCGTCAGCAAGGACGGCTACACGGGGCGCCCGCAGCACATGGATCTCGTGGTCGCGCTGAACTCCAGCACGTACGCGAAGGACGTCGCGTCGGTGCGTCCGGGTGGCTGCCTGCTCTACGATTCGTCGTGGCCGCTCGAACCGGAACTCGTGCGTGAGGGGATCACCATCCTCGGCATTCCGTTTGGCCGCATGTGCGTGGACGCGTTCCAGGGCGATCGCAATCGCACGTTGCTGCGCAACATCGTCTACGCGGGCGCGCTGGCCGCGCTGCTCGATATCGACATGGATATCGTGGGGCAGATGCTGCTCGAGAAGTTCGCCAAGAAGCCCAAGCTGCTGGACGCGAACAAGACGGCCATCCGACTCGGCTACGACTACGCCAAGACACATCTGCACTGTCCGCTGCCGTTTCATGCGCAGCGTATGGACGCGACCAGGGACTCGATCATCATCGATGGCAACACCGCAGCCGCGCTGGGCGCTGTGTTCGCCGGCGCGACAGTCGGCGCGTGGTATCCCATCACGCCGTCCACCTCGTTGATGGAAGCGTTCAAGGAGTTCTGCGAGCAGTATCGCGTCGATCCGGAGACGGGCCTCGCACGCTACTGCATCATCCAGGCGGAAGACGAACTCGCGGCCGCTGGCATCACCATTGGCGCCGGTTGGGCCGGTGCACGTGCGTTCACCAATACGTCGGGTCCCGGCATCTCGCTGATGCAGGAGTTCATCGGCCTCGCCTACTACACCGAAATTCCTGCGGTCTTCTACGATGTGCAGCGCACCGGACCAGCCACGGGCATGCCCACGCGCACGCAGCAAAGCGATCTCATGTCGCTGGCCTATGCCTCGCACGGCGATACGAAGCACATCATCCTCTTCCCGTGCGATCCGGCCGATTGCTTTCAGGCCAGCGTCACGGCGTTCGACTTGGCCGAACGCTTTCAAACACCGGTGTTCGTTGCCAGCGATCTCGACATCGGCATGAACGACTGGATGTGCAAGCGACTGCAGTGGGACGACAGCTATCGCCCCGATCGCGGCAAGGTACTGAACGCAGAGCAACTGGCGGGAGTCAAGAAGTTCTCGCGCTATCTGGATGTGGACGGCGACGGAATTGCCGCGCGTTCGCTTCCCGGTGTGCACCCGAACGGGGCGTACTTCGTGCGCGGTTCAGGGCACGACAAGCACGGCGCTTACACGGAAGAGTCGGATGCCTATCGCGAAGTGGTGGATCGGCTCGCGCGCAAGTTTGCCACCGCGGCGACCGTCGTTCCCGCGCCAGAGTTTCATCGTCAGCCGGACGCGCACGTCGCCATCGTGTCGCTTGGTTCCTGCCATGCGGCGGTGCTGGAGTCGGTGGATCGGCTGCGCGATCAGGGGATCATCGCCGACTACATGCGCATCAGGGCCTTTCCGTTCTGCGAATCCGTCAAGGCTTTCATCGCGTCACACAGTGCCGTATTCGTGGTCGAACAGAATCGCGACGCACAGCTGCGATCGATGCTGAGCATTGAAACCGGACTGCCACGCGACTCCATGATCGCCGTGCTCGATTACGGTGGCATGCCGTTGACCGCCAACGTGGTCGTATCGGCCGTCGCGCATCACCTCACACAGGTTCCGGCATGAGTTTCCTCACCAGTCCCGGGAGTGCGTTCGCATGACGTCCATCGCCAAGCCGCCGGTTCGACATCCGGGGCTGCAGCGCAACGCGCTCGGCTACACGGTGCGCGATTACGAGGGGGCGATGTCCACACTCTGTGCGGGGTGTGGACACGACTCGGTGACTGCGGCGCTGGTGCAGTCCTTCTGGGAGCTGGCGCTGCCGCCACATCGTGCGGCGAAGATGAGTGGGATCGGGTGCTCCTCCAAGACGACGGCGTACTTCATGAAGCAGTCGCACGGTTTCAACAGCGTGCACGGTCGCATGCCGTCGGTCACCACCGGAGCGAACGCGGCCAATCGCGACCTCACGTACATCGGTATCTCGGGAGATGGCGATTCGTTGTCGATCGGACTCGGGCAGCTGTCGCATGCCATTCGACGTAACGTGCGCATGTTGTACGTGATCGAGAACAACGGCGTGTACGGACTCACCAAAGGTCAGTTCTCCGCATCAGCAGATGTCGGCTCCACGTCCAAGCGCGGTGAGGCCAACCAGCAGCCACCGATCGATCCGGTGCTGCTTGCGCTGACGTTGGGCGCGACCTTCGTGGCACGCGGCTTCTCGGGCGACAAGGCGCAACTCGTGCCGATCCTCAAGGCGGGGCTGTCGCACAACGGACTTGCCTTGGTGGACGTGATCTCACCCTGTGTGACATTCAACGATCACGAAGGGTCGACCAAGAGCTACAAGTTCACCCGCGAACACGACGTGGAGATTTCGGCGGCGGACTTCGTTCCGCTGCGACACGAGATCACGGCGCAGGACAGCGACGAAGAGATGAGCGTGGTGACCATGCACGATGGCAGCACCGTGCGGTTCCGCAAGGTGCATGACGGCTACGATCCCACCAGCCGCGAGTCGGCGTATGCACACGTTCGCGCCTGTCAGCAGCGGCACGAGGTCGCGACCGGGCTGCTTTTCATCGATGAGGGCGGGAAGGATCTGCACGCGCTTGCCGGCACGGTGGCCACCCCGCTCGTCGACCTGCCGTACGAGCAGCTCTGCCCCGGGAATGCGGCGCTGCAGACGCTGATGAACGAGTTCCGCTAGTTGGTCCGATGAGCGCGCGCATGCTCGCCGTCGCCATCGCGTTGCTCTGCACGGCGTCGGGGAGCTGTGGGCCAGGAATACAGCGAGAACGACAAATTGGAATCCCGCACGGAAGAGAAAACGGAGTACCGAACGGCCAGTCAGCGCATGCAGCACTTCTGCTCGACCCCGCACACGTGGAGTGGACGCGACGCGCACCAGACATTTCCCGGCTTCGTTTCGAGACGACGAAGGGCATCTTCGTGCTCGAACTGCATCGCGCATGGGGAGCGCTCGGAGTCGACCGACTCTACAATCTTGCGCGACTCGGCTACTTCAACGACACCCGATTCCATCGTGTGCGCGGCAGCTACATCGCGCAGTGGGGACTGCACGGCGATTCCGCGGTGAACGACGCGTGGAAGGGGCGCTATCTCGCCGACGACCCGCCGCGCTCTCGCAACGCGCGCGGCACGTTCGCGTTCTCGTACGAAGGTCCCGGCCGCGAGAACACCCGTAACACGCAGATCTACGTGAACCTCGCCGACAACCAGCGCAACGACACGGAGCCCTTCACCATACTCGGCACCGTCGTTGAAGGGATGACGGTGCTCGACAGTCTCTACAGCGGCTACGGCGAAGACTCCGGCAGCGGTGTACGCCAGGGCAAACAAGGCCCGCTCGAACGGGGAGGAAATGCGTTCATGGATCGCGAGTATCCCAAACTCGACCGCACGATTCGAGTGACGGTGGTCGGGCGGTGGTAGCGCGCAAGCCGCAGTCAGCGACTCGGAGCCCAAAACCCCAACCCACAGCCCGACGCCTGGAGGTTGTCGTTCCCGATCGTCAGTCCTTGCCCTGATTCTCCCCCGCTTTCGCCTTCTGCTTCTCCCACACGAACCGTTTGAAGAACACCCCCATGCGATCGAACGTGTCGATCCAGTTGCGGTGCAGCATCGACTCGTGCAGATCGTCCGGCACCACGATCAATTCGTGATAGATCCCCCGCGCGCGCAGGAGCTGCACCAGTCCGACGGTCTGCGCGAAATCGACGTTCCGATCATCGTCGCCATGCACGAGAAACACCGGCGACGTCCATCCGTCGATCGCGCCCACCGCACTCGAGCGAAAGGCCAGACTGGCCGTGTCGATCACGTTGCCGTACAGATGCACGCCCGCGAGATCGCCGCCTGCCACGAACACGTCCGAGTTGCGCGCCAGCGCCTGTGCTGTGAGCAGGCCTCCATAGGACAGCCCCCAGATGCCGACGCGCGCCGGATCGACGTCCGCACGTGCTTGCAGATACTTGCCGCCCGCCAGCACATCCTGATACTCGGCGTTGCCGCGCGCTTGCAGATTGGCTGCGGTACGAAAGCTTCGACCGTAGCCAACGCCGCTGCGATAGTTCACCGACAGCACGATGTACCCCTGACTGGTCAGCCACTGATTGTAGGCGTACGACCAGTGATAGAACTGCATGTAGTGGTAGCCCGGCATCATCTGACGCGCCGGCCCGCCGTGCACGAAGACCATCGCCGGTCGCTTCTCGCCGGGCTTCAAGTCCGCAGGAAGAAACAGCTGGTTGTGCACCTCCATGCCGTCGGGCGCCTTCGTGATCACAATCTCGGGTGTGACGTGCGCCTCGGTCGGAAAATCCTTGGCCAGCTTCGGAAAGATCACCGTCGGTTTCGCACCTTGCGTCGGTACGAGCGCGATCGAGGCCGGTGTCTTCGCGTCGAAGTAAATGACGGCGACCTTCTTTCCCGAGGCGAGCGGTTGCGGATAGGTCTCGATGCCGTCGCCCGTGGAAATGCGCACCGGCGTCCCCCCGGCGGACGGCACAGCCCAGATGTGGCGACGTTCGATATCGGTGGCGTTGGTACAGTAGTAGAACGTGCGGCCATCCGGCGACAGCGCGATCGATGTGGCGTCTTCGATCATGCCGTCGGTCGTGGTGAGTCGCACTGGCGTGCCGCCATTCACACTCAGCGAATACCAACGATCCCATTCGTCATGCTGCAGCGTGACCGGAAACACGACATGCTCGCCCGCCCACATCATGTTGTTGAGACTCGTGAAGACGCTGTCGCGCGGCGCGTTGTGCCACACCTCCTGCGCCTCACCGGTACTCGCGTCGGCGATCATCAATTGCAGTGTGTGTCCACCCGAAAACGTGGAGGCAAAGAACCCCGGCGAGCGACGGAGCGGATTGCGATTGCCGCTATCTGCCACAGGCGCCCCTCCACCGCGACCGCCGCCTGCGCACCCGCTGGCTGGCGCACCGCGCTGCGCATTCGCCGCGTTCGACGCCGCGCCCGCCGGATTGCCGATACCCCCCTGCCCCGACTGCGTCTGCAGACCGAATGGCGTACCTGGACGCCGATAGAATGCAATCCGCTTGCTGTCGCCCGACCAGGTCGGCCCGCCATCACAATCCACACTCGGCGACACATAGATCACGCGACGCGTCGCGACATCGTAGACCGCCACAAATGCGTGATTCTCGCGCTCGCTCACGTACGCGATCTTCCGACCGTCGGGCGACCAGCGCGGATTTCCGTTGCGCCCCCACTCACGAATGAACGGCACGCCACCGGTGTCCATCGCTATACGTGCCACACCACCACTTACGCGCGCGCGATAGATCTGACCATCGCGCGTAAACAGTACGTGACGACCGTCCGGAGACAGTCGCGGCGCAGCCCCTTCGGCGACGCGCCACGCCGGTCCGCCAGTGGCTCGGACCGCCCAGATCGAACGTTCCGCACCGTCCGGATCGTGCGACGGGTTGGCGACCCAGCCAAACCGATTGGGCGCCGAGCCGCGAACGAAGACGATGATCGACCCGTCGTCGGAGATGTTGACGTCGGTCAGATCGTTGCCGTCGTCATTCAGGAAATTGGTGACGCGCACGGGAGCGAAACTTGGCGCCGCTGCCGAATACACGTTGCGCATGCCGCGATCGTAGGTCATCCAGGCGATGCGGTCTATCTTCCGTGCGGACACGAGTGTAAGCGGCGACGCCGGTGACAGAAACTGCGCGACGGTCGGTTTGGCCTGTGCGCCGAGCATGCTCACATGCGTGATGGTGACGACCACTGCCGCAATGGTTGCGACGGTCGTGCGAGCGCGAAGAGCGACATGGTGCGACATCGAGCCTCTGGGACGCAGTTTGGGCGCACGGTGGACGCCGTTGGACGCCGTTGGACGCCGGGCGGTGGATGGCTGACCGTCCTCCGAACAGCTCCAGAACTTCCCGTGGATGCAACATGAATGCTACGTCCTGCCGAACGCGAGGCAATGGACCGCACCGGGCTCGTGACTTCAGGCGCCCCTTCGTGATGGACGTGCGCGGGTTCGACCGCATATTCCCGGGAGACCGACACCGCGCACGGTGCCGCTCAACCCTTCGCCCCAGAGCCACCCATGCGGCTGCGCGCGCCTGCAGTAATGCTGTCCGTCAGTTCCTCGTTCATGCTGTTGCTTTCCGCATCGCGCTCGCCGGTGTCGGCTCAGCGCCCGGCGGCACCATCTGCACGGCAGTTGCTCGAGGCAGAGCACGCGCGTGCGACAGATGTGTCGGTCCTCATGGCCGGCACGCGGAGCAGCAATCCGCTGTTGCAACGACAGGCGGTGCGCGCCCTCGGTCGTTTTGAACGCGCCTCGTTGCGCGACAGTGTAGCGCCGCTGCTGCGCGCGACGAACGCCGACGTACGACGTGAAGCGGCTAATGCACTCGGCCAGATCAACGCACCCTTCGACTTTGCGCCGACGCTGGCGAACGAGCGCAGCGCCGTCGTGCGCGCGGCGATCTACGAGACCATGGGCCGAATGACACCGGGCGCGGCTGGTGTGGAAGGGATGCTCAGACGAGGGCTGGCGGAGCGCGATACCGTCGTGCGTACCGGTGCCGCGCGCGGCGTCGAGGCCTTCCTTCGCAAGCAAGGGCGCGCACCGAAGGCCACCCGTGAAACCGTCGCGTCACTGCGGATCGCGATGCGCGACAACCGTGGCGAAGAGATTCGTCAACTGCTGCTCCTCGCCCTTACGGCAGTCGGCGATCGCGACTCGACAACGATGTCGCTGGCGCTGCGCGACCCGAGCGCGCAGGTGCGCCGGCTGGCCGTGGCGGCATCGCGACAGTGGCTGGACGATCCGTCGCCCATGGTGCGCTATCAGGCGTTGCACGTGGCAGGCACGTGCGAACGGTACGTCGCGGCGCTGCGCGATCGCAGCGAACACGTTGCCCTGACGGCCATCGATCTCATTGGTGAGCGCGCGTGCGAGGCGGCCCTGCATGCGCCGTTGCTGCAAATGGTGATCGCCGACGGCACAACCTGGCGTATGCGCGCCCACGCGCTCGTCGCGCTTGCCCGCATCGCGCCCGATTCTGCGCGCTCCGCGCTGTCCGTGTCCGCCAACTCGCGTACGTGGCAGGAGCGCAGCTACGCGGCCACCACCGCAAAACTGCTCAGCGACAGTGCCACACTGGCCCGGCTCGCGCGCGACACGGCGCCGAACGTCGCCATCGCGGCCATGACCACACCGGACGACGCCATGCGCGCGCTCACCCGCAATCACGCGGGACTTCTGCTGGCCGCCGCCGCACAGCTCAAGGGATCCGCGCAGCTATCGGCTGCGGCGCCGGCGCTGCGTGCCGCGTTGCAGCGACTCAGCGCGCAGCATCGTTCGACGTTGCGGGACCCCATCGTGGCGATCACGGAACGGCTGCGCGAGTTGGGCGACCCGGCAACCGTACCTGCGGTCGGCGAGTTCCCGCTCGAGCCGCTCCCTTCCGATTCCGCATTGCGTTCGCTGCGCGGTGCCACGGTCAACATCCGCCTGCGTGGACTCGGCACGATGACGCTGGAACTCTTGCCCGACGAGGCACCGCTGGCCGTAGCAACGTTTGTGCAACTCGCGGAAACAGGAAAATTCAATGGCCTCACCTTTCATCGCATCGTGTCCAACTTCGTCATTCAGGGTGGAAGTCCAGGCGCCGATGAATACGATGGCATTTCCGCCGGCTTCATGCGCGACGAGGTCGGGTTTGCTCGCAATGCTCGCGGTTCGCTTGGGATCTCCACGCGTGGTCGCGATACCGGCGACGGACAGCTGTACATCAACCTCGTGGACAACTTTCGTCTCGACCACGATTACACGGTGTTCGCGCGGGTGACGGCAGGCATGGACGTGGTGGACCGGGTGCAGGAAGGCGACGTCATGCAGAGTCTGCAAGTGGTGCGCAGACCGACGACGCGGCGTTAGCGCGCGATGTCCGACCAGTCCCCAGAACCACGGTGCCTGGCTGCGTCACGGTCGAGATCATTCGCGCAGCTGAGGCCGGTGTCGATGACGACTCGCTCCGTGCTGGTCGCCGTACGCCTGACTGCCATTGCCTGTGTTGCAGCCGCCTGCGGAGGCTCGAGCACCGATGTCGTGCAACCGGACGACGCGCCGACGGTACTCGCGCTCGACTGGACGCTCTCCAGAGCGAACAACAGCGTCACCTTCCGCACATCACCGATCGTCGCGCTCCAGTCCCGTGCGCGGAGCGACGTCGCAAAGTCCGGCGTCGTGGTGACCGTCGAGCTGGCGACGGGGAGTGGACGTGTCATCGGAAATACTGTCGCCGTTACGCGCGCGAACGGACGGGCGGTGTTCACCGACCTCGCGGTGCAAGGCGTGGGACCGTTCACGCTGCGCTTTGTTGCCGCCGGACTCGCGCCGGTCGTTTCGCCGGTGATTGCGGTGACCGAACCGGCCGTTGGGCTGCTCATCACGCAAGAGCCAACGTTTCTGCCGAGTGGCGCCTCTCTCGCGTCGATCATGGTCGGCCCGCGCGACGTGTATGGCGACTACACACTCGAAGAGGGCGTCGCGATCACGGCGACGATCGCGAGTGGCAACGGGACCCTCAGCGGCAATGCGACGGTCGCGACGGACAAGATCGGCGTGGCGCGCTTCTCGTCGCTGCTTCTCAGTGGTTTCGGTCCACACACGATTCGCTTCAGTGCAGCGGGGTTGCCGATCGTCAGCTCACAGACGATCAACATCGGGCAGCGCGCGGTGTCACTCGGAATTTCGGTGCAACCGGCCGGTGCTACGAGCGGCCTCGCCTTCACCACGCAACCGCGCCTTCAGTTGCGAGATGCGGCCGGCGCTCCCGTCTCACAACGCAACGTTCCCGTCTCTGTCACGCTGCAGTCGGGTGCTGGCTCCCTGTACGGCACGCTCACCCTGCTCACCAACGATCAGGGCATTGTCGACTTTCGTGATCTGACGCTCGCCGGGACGAGTGCGCACACGCTCCGATTCGACAGTCCCGGCCTCGCGGGCGCGACGTCTGACGCGCTGACGCTGCCCCCGTTCGAACTCGCGTTTGGACTCGACCAGTTTGCGCTGATCCGCGCCGGCGCGGATCAGCGCAAACTGGTCGAG
>CAYWCJ010000018.1:0-26886 GCA_964456595.1 uncultured Gemmatimonas sp.
ACCGTGGAGATTGGCGGCCCGTCGGTCCGATCGGCCTGCGCGACCAGCTGCGCGTCACCCAGCGCCAGCGCGCGTACGGTCATCCGAACCGGATCAACCGACACGACCGCCGGCTCGGTGGAGAAGACGAGGACGCCGGAGGTCGATCTTGCACCGCCCGTCGCATCCTTGACTCGCAAGAACAGCGAGGCCTCGTCTCCCACCTCCAGCTCGGACTGCCCGATCGCCAGTTCAATCGTGTCGATCGGCGACTCCACCGCCTCCAGTTCGATCGCGTCACTGGTCTCGTCCGTTTCGACGAAAATCCTGGCCCGACCGGGGCCGATCGCCATCGCGGTGCCGGCCGAATCCACGTGAATGATCGACGGCGCACTCGAACGCCAGCGCAGCGCGGTGGCCTGCACCGCCCCGCCGAGGTCATCGAATGCGGCGGCGTGGAGCGTGACAGTCGCCCCCAATTCGAGCGAGCGACGGTCGGCGTGGAGTCGAAGCTGACTGATCGGGCGACGAACGACCGTGATCTCGATCGACCGACGAATGTTTCCAGCCGACACCTCGATACTGGCCAACCCCGGGTGCACACCGCGAATACTCCCCGGCGCGTCCAGCGTCGCGACTTCGGGTGTGAGGCTGAGCCAGCTCAACGAGACATCGGTTCGGGAGGAACCGGTCACATCGAGCGCCGACACGGTGGGACGCACCACATCACCCACGCGCATGGTCAGCGACGGCGTGCTGACGGTCAAACGAGCGATCGGCGCGGTCTCCACACGCACCGTCGCTTCCGCAAACCCGCCGGCGACCGTGGCCCGAACGATCGCCATCCCGGCGCCGGTGCCGGTTACCCGCCCATCAGCGCGCACGACCATGACGGCCGGATCGCTCGTTTGCCAGCCAACGGTCGCGCCGTCCACCACGTCGCCGGCCTCGGCGCTGACCGTCGCCGCGAAGTCGAGCGCGCCGCCGACGAAGATCGTCGCGCCCGGCGGTGAGATCGTCACCAGCAAGTCGCTCGAGCGGGGTTTGGCGGCGCTCACTCGCCCCGAGTTGGTCGGTACCGGACTGAGGGGCGGACGCGCCGTCAACGCCTGTACGGCGGCGGACCGCTGGCGATGCATGTCTCTCGCCGTGGACGCCAACTGGCGGCGCGCACTTCCGCCATCGTTGGGCAGGTTGGCACCAAACACTTCATGCAAATCGTCCAGCGATGGCCAGCGATTCTCCGGCTCCTTTTCGAGCATGCGCATGACCGCGTTCGCCAGATACGCCGGGCAGTCCGGGCGCAGCTGGCGGATCGGTACCGGCGCTTTCGTGCCGTGTGCCGCGATCAAGGCGTACAGTTCGCCAGTGAACGGTGGACGTCCCGTGAGCATCTCGTACGCGGTGACGCCCAGCGCATACTGATCGGACGCGGGTCCGACCGGACGATCGCTGAACTGCTCGGGACTCATGTACACGGGCGTGCCGATCTGCGTACCCGATTTGGTCAGGCCGCCGCCGTCCACCGCCTTGGCAATGCCGAAGTCGGTGAGTACGACGTCGCCCTTCAGGTTGAGCAGAATGTTGGCCGGCTTGACGTCGCGGTGGACGATCCCCTCCGAATGCGCGTAGGCCAGCGCACTGCAGGCGTGGAGCAGAATCCAACGCGTCTCGTCGATGCCGATCGGCTCGGGGCGGCGGCACAACTCGTCCACCGCGCCTCCTTCAATGAGGCTCATCACAAAAAAGATGAGCTCCTCCTCCTGCTGAACGTCGTGAACGACGATCACGCTCGGGTGCTGGAGCCGCGCCGCGATGCGCGCTTCCTGCAGAAAGCGTTCGGCCATGCCGGGCATCAGACTGAGACGCGGGTCCATGACCTTGATCGCGACCGTTCGCTGCAGCTTCAGGTCGGCGCCAACGTACACCACCGCCATGCCGCCCCGACCCAGCTCACCCGCGATATCGTACGTGCCGACCGTCGCCCGTCGGAGACGTTCCAGCAGGGGGTCGGATGCACCGCGGTCGGTGCCAGCGAAGAGCTCAGTTACCACGAGGACCAGAACGTTCGGGAAGGCGAATCAACAGTCTCGGAATCGGACAGCCACTATACGGTTCCCGATGGCGAACCGATAGGGTTGGTGAGTCAGCGCACACCGTGCGCCACAAACAGCTTGGAGGTGTGCTCACCCACCACGTAGGCGTACCGGCGCGGATCGTCGGCCACCGCGACCGACGCGAGCGAGATGCTGGTGCTCCCGTTCGGCGGTGTTGCATCGAACAATGGAGTCATGGTGCCGGTGACGAGATCGAGTCGCTGCACACGAAACGGCCCATCCCGCACGAACAGCGCGCCGCCATCCACCGACCAGCGCACCGGCGCTTGCGTTGCCAATCCGGGCACCACGTGCCCGGTGTCGGTGGGTCCGCGGTAGCGACGCCCGGCCAGCAATACCTGCGACCCGTCCGGTGACAGCAGTCCCGCCACAGCAAGAGGGGTGCTGGGTGTCACGGGAACGAGCGCACTTCCGTCGATCGGCGCGCGGAAGCACTGATGTGCGCCCGCTGAATGCTCACCGCACAGCAGCACCGCCTGGCCGTCCTGATACCACCCCGTGGCCACCGCGCCCTTGAGACCGCGCAGGTCGATCGGACGCTCCGTGCCCGCGCCCACTGGCTCCAGTCGATAGGCGGTGGAGTCGTTGACCACGCTGACCAGCAGCCACTTGTCGTCCGGAGAAAACGCCACTGGCGCTCCGTCGCCAAGTCGCTCGAGACTACCGTCCGGCTGCCGGATCATCACCGAATAGGATGGCCCGCCGCTGAACGACTGATCGGCGAATGCGAGTCGCGTTCCATCGCGCGAAAAGACCGGATCGTTCGGGAACTCGTGCCACGCCACCTCGCTGTCGGCTGGCGCCTCCGGACCGTGCACCACCAGTCGGAACGGCTCGTCGTCGCGCGAGATCAGGGCCGCGCCGTCTGGGGCGCGATCAAGCAGCACGAGCCCGCCCGGCGCGACCAGCACGTCCCGCACCGCGCCCGCGAGGCTCACCGCATGCACGCGGCGATGCGACGCGTCCGCTCCGGCAGAGTACATCACCTCGTTGCCTTCCAGCGTCCAGAGCGCGCCCTGCACCGACGACTGCTCGGCGGTGAGCATGGTTGCCGCGGCGACCGCCGTGTCGATCACGCCCACACGTCCGCGATCATCGCCCGCCACGGGATGATCCACGAATGCCACCCGCTTTCCATCCGCCGAAACGCGCGGGTCACTGAGATAACCGTGCGATTCGTGCCTGACTTTCCCCACCGGATACTCGAGCCGACTGACACCGTCCACCTGCACGATGATCGCGAGCGACTGACCGTCCGGGCTCCAGTCCGCCTCGCGCACATCGGTCTTGAGCGCGCGAGGCGCCCCACCACCTAACGGCAAGCGGGCAAGCGTACCGGTGAAGACGCGATGGTACAGGTAGGTCGCACCCACCAGCACCGCCATCTCGCCCTGCGCGGAGATCGCCAGCAAATGCGTGCCTGCGGGCGCGATCGATTGCGGCTGCGGTGAATCGGGGCGCAGCAGATTGAGCGCGACGTCGTTCCCCGACGTGGATGCGCTGTACACCACCGCCTTCCCGTCCGGCGCAAACCGTGCGTTGAATATTGACTGCCGACGAAAGGTGAGGTGGTCGTAGCTGATCACGCCCGACGCACCGACCGCGGCAGGCCTGGGCGCAAACCAACCCGCAGCTGCCCCTGCCGCCAGCAGTACACCACCCGCAGCGATGGCGCGCAGACGCGAGGACTTGGACACCGGCGATGCCCCCACCATGCGCACGCTGCCGACACCGGTCGAACTGGGCGCGGCATTGAGTGCGGCGGCGAAATCCGCTGCCGACGCGAAGCGATCCGCTGGCAAACGCTCCAGCGCCTTGAGCACCGCCGCTTCGACGTCCGGCGAAATCGTATGACGCTGCGGCGTCAGCGGTTGCGGCGTACCCGTCAGCACGCGCGTGACAATCGCCTGCACCGTCGCGCCGGTGTATGGCGGCTCACCCACCAGCATCTCATACGTGGTCGCACCCAACGCATACACATCGCTGCGCGGACTGATCTCGCGCTGCCCCATCGCCTGCTCGGGCGACATGTACTGCGGCGTGCCGAGTGACATGCCGGTCTCGGTCATGCGCGAATCGGCGCTGCTGATCGCGAGGGCGATCCCAAAATCCGCCACCAGGGCGCGTCCATCATGCAGCAGGATGTTCTCCGGCTTCACGTCACGATGGATGACGCCCTGTCGATGCGCATAGTCGAGCGCACTGGCCACTTCGGAGGCGATGCGCACCGCGTCGGCGATCGGCAGCTGCTTCTCGCGCGACAGCCGTCCACGTAGCGTTTCGCCTTCGATGAACGGCATGACGTAGTAGACCACGCCACCCACCGAACCCGAATCGAACAGCGGCAGAATGTGCGGGTGCTGCAAATGCGCCGTGACCTTGATCTCGGCGAGAAAGCGATCGGCACCGATGATTGCCGCGAGTTCCGGCCGCAACACCTTGAGCGCGACATCGCGGTCGTGCCGGATGTCACGTGCGAGGTACACCATCGCCATACCGCCCTGTCCGATCTCGCGCAAGACGAGGTAGCGGCCATCGAGCGCGGTC
Source organism: uncultured Gemmatimonas sp. (assembly GCA_964456595.1). Lineage (GTDB taxonomy): Bacteria > Gemmatimonadota > Gemmatimonadetes > Gemmatimonadales > Gemmatimonadaceae > Gemmatimonas. The sequence continues at coordinate 4,644 of CAYWCJ010000018.1, forward strand.
TGTACATCCGGTGGCGGCGACATGCTATCGCGCGGACTTCTCCAGCATCGCCAGCCGAACACGCGCCGGGCCGACGTCGCCGTTCAGTTGCACGGACTTCTGGTACATCGCGATGGCGCCCTTGAAGTCCCCCTGCTCTTCGAGACGACGCGCGGCGGAGAGCGCCTTCGCCGCTTCCAGTTGATTGGGGCCGTCGGTACCGAGGTCCTTGCTGGCCGCCTTGACGCGGATGCCCGGAAGCTTGAGTCCTGCGTTCACCTTGGTGGCGAGTTGATCGATCAACTTGAAGATCTGATCACCTTTGCCGGAGACCTCGTCGCTCCACTCCCACGCGCCCGTCTCCGTGTTCACCGAACGCACGGTGAGTCGCATGTCCATGTTCGGGAGGACGACAAAGGCGCCGAGCAGCATGTGCCGAACGCCGAGCAGCTTGCCGACCTTGGCGGCCGTGGCTTCTTCGACTCGGCCCGCGGTGGTGAGGTTCTGTTCGGCGAGAATCTTCTGAATGTTCTGCCGCTCGACGATCTCGATGCGCGGATTCGTGGCGATCGCGTTGGCGAGCATCACCTGCATGCCGATGGTAAGCGCGGCGAACTCCTCGCGCTTCACCATCGCGGCGCTCTCGAACTCCATCACGGCGACGGTGGGCCTGCGCTCGGCGACCACCGCCTGCGCCGACGCGCGGTTGCTGGTCGCGCACGTCAGCAGCGTCGTGATGACGAGCTGCGCGCACCGTGCCGCGAACGAACGTCGCGACGTATGTTGCGGAGTGCGCCGAAAAGAATACCAACGAGTATGCTGCATGGTGTACCGATCTCGAGGTGAGTGAGTGCGGTCGTGCTGGGAGACAACTTGCGGCGTGTTCGTGTCGGGCGTCAACCGTACGAGCGATGTTCTGCTCAGACGTAGTACAAGAGAGTACAACGAGAGCGCAGCGCATGTACCGCAGTCGCCGCGTGAACTCCCCGTGAACCCGCGATGCCAAAGACCTGTCCTACCTGCGACACCACGTACCCCGATTCGCTGACGTTCTGCCCGAAGGATGGATCAGGGCTGCGTGCAGTCGACGCGCGCGATGACCTGATCGGTGAGGTGATTGCAGAACGGTATTTAGTAACGGATCTGCTGGGTCAGGGTGGGATGGGCATGGTGTATCTCGCACAGCACGTGCGCATTCCGCAGCAAGCCGCCATCAAGTTACTGAAGACGACCCGCGGTGCCGATCCGGCACAAGGCGCGCGATTCAGGCAGGAAGCGGAAGCAGCCAGTCGTATCGCGCACGATCGGGTGGCGCGAGTGTACGATTTCGGGACAACCGCGAACGGCGATCCGTACATCGCGATGGAGTACGTGCCTGGGCGGACGCTCAGAAGCATGTTGGACGAGAGGGGCGCACTCGATCCGGGCGAGGCGGCGCAAATCCTCTACATGATTGCCGAAGGCCTCGATGCGGCGCATCGCATCGGGATCCTGCATCGCGATCTCAAGCCCGAGAACATCATGATCGTGGAGGAGCCCGGTGGGGCGCTTCGCGTCAAGGTGCTCGACTTCGGGATCGCCAGGATCGCGGGGACGAGTGATCGGAACGCGCTCACACAGGTCGGCTTCATCATCGGTTCACCGGCGTTCATGAGTCCCGAGCAGGTGCGTGGCGGCGCACTCGATGCGCGCAGCGATGTCTACGCACTCGGCCTGCTCGCTTTCGTCAGTCTCACCGGTCGCATGCCCTTCTCGGGCGAGACGCTGGAAGCGGAAATGCACTCGCGGCTGATCGATGCGCCGACATCGCTGTCGCAGGTGGCGTCGCAGGTGGCCTGGCCGAGCGCGTTGCAGCAGCTGTTCGATCGCACCTTCGATCGTGACGTCGAGCAGCGTCCGGCGGGGGCGCTGGCGTTTGCGCGCGAGCTCTACGACATCGTGACGCAGTGGACCGGGGCGACGGCACCACCGGGGTTGATTGCGCCGTCGGCGATGGCGACGGTGCCGAATCCGTCGGCAGCACCGCTGTCCTCCGCCACGCAGGCGTTGTCGACGGCATCTTCAGGAGTCGCACCGCATGCCGATGCGTCGTGGCGCGCCGCCAAGAGCCGTGCCGACGCGACGGAAGCGCGCGCGAACGGCGGCGGTCGTCTCGCACTCTATGTCACGCTGGGTACGGTCGTTGTCGCGATTGCGGCGGGGGCATATCAGTGGTCGGCCCGATCCTCCGGCGCGCCATCAGGGCTCGCCGGAGGCGGCGACAGCGCATCCAGTACCGTTACAACAGCGCCGGCAGCATCGCCCGCATCCCCAGCGAGCGTCGCACCGGGGAGCAACGCCGCAGATAGCAGTGCGATGGCGACGCGCGGAGCGCCGCCCGCCACACCCTCCGGAACCTCCGCACCCTCCGCAACCGCGAAGCCCCCAGGAGCCGGCTCGGCGGGCGCCAGTTCGAATGCGGGTTCGAATGCAGGTTCGAGTGCGGGTTCGAATGCGGGTTCGAGTGCGGGTTCGAGTGCGAACGCGAAGAGCGCGCATGATGAATTGCGCGCCCTGATGAACCGCTTCGATCGTGATGGTAGCGCGACGGTGGCGCGCGACGTGGTCAGTACGCTCGAGACGCTCCGTCCGCGTCTGGAGGCCTCGCTCGATCAGGCCTGGGCCGACTTCTACCTCGGCATGTCACTCGCCACACTCGGCGACAACGCAAAAGCGTGCACGGCGCTCGAGCGGGCGCAATCACTCGGCGAGAACTCGGTGGTGCGAACCGAAAGCCTGGAGTGGCGCGTGCGGCTGCGCTGTCAACCGGACGGACAGCAGTAGGGCCGAACGGCTGCACCTGCAACAACTGCAACAGCAACTGACTATCACGGATACGAGCGGATCAACTGCGATGATCTCGCGGATACGGCAACAACCACATAGAAAAGTTGTTCGCAGTACCCGCGTGAATCCCTGTTCAATCCGTTCCTATCCGTGATAGTCAGTCGCTTGTGTTGTTGCTGTTTTGCTGTTGATGCTTTTGCCTAGGGTGTGCTTCGACCATTGTCATTGCCGCGTGATCCGCGTGGCTGCGCGGCGCGACGTTCGCTGCTGCCATTGCTGCGTGACGGAGCTTCACGCGCGCGCTCCTGCTGTGGTGCGCGCTGTTCGACGCGGGGCTCCGATCTCGGCGCGCTCTGCGCACGGCGATCGGAACGCTCCATGCGTGGAGACGACGGGGTGTCGCGACGATAGCTCTCGTTGCGCATTTCGGCCGATCGTCCGTTGTTCTCGCGGGGTGCACTGCGAACGGCTTCGGGGGCGATCGTCATCTGGGCGCTGCGCGACGACGGCTCGTTGCGCCGGTACTCGGGCGCGGCCTGGCTGCTGCGCGAATCCCGCGGTGAGCCGCGCTCCGATCCATTGCGATAGCCGTCGGGTGTGGCGGCCGGACGTTCGGCGCGCGGCTGAGCGCCGCGTGAGAGGTCGCTGCCGTACGGGAAGCCGCCGCGAGCATCGCGTCCGTCGCGCGGACTGTTGTTGCGGCCACGATCGCGGTCGTCGCTGCGTCCATCGCGGTAGCCGTTGCGATACCCATCACGACGGCCGTCGAAGTAGACGTCACGATGCACGCCGGCGTAGCGGTCGACGTTGCGATAGTTCACCGAACGATGAATGACGCCGCGGTTGAGATACACGTCGCGATATCGCGGGTTCACGTAGACGTTCGTGATCTGAATGAACGGACGTGAACGTGCGCGCCAGCCGCCACCGTACGCGAAGTAGGCGTCATTCCAGCCGTTGTAGTACACCGAGCGCAGACGCCAGTCGAGATCGTAGTTGAGCCAACCGCCAATCGGAAAGCCGACGCCGAACGACCAGTAGCGACTGGCAAACCCGACGTTGTAGATCGGGCGCGTGTAGACAACGACCGGATCATACACCGGTACGTAAATCACCCGCGCTTGCGCGGGCACGATGACGTAGTTGTCCGCGTCACGCACCACCTGCTGCTGCGGTGTGGTGACGAGGTTGCCCTGGCTGTCGGCCATGCGGCGCATGCGCTGCACCGCGGCCATCACATCGCTCGACTGGTTGGCGTAGGCGCGACCTAACGTCGCCGTCCAGTCGCTTTTGTCGGCCATCATGTTGAGCGCCGACGCGTAGTGCGCGACGGACTTGACGCTGACGTCCCACGACTGGTCGTCGATCTCGGCGGTGCCATTGGCGCGCACCCAGCGCGCCGCTTCCTCGACCTGATCGGGGAAAGTGGCCGCCACCAGCACCTGGGCCAGCAGCGCGTCGGGATAGAGCGCGATCGGACCGACGAGGTTGTCCAGCTGATTGTCGCTGTAGCGTTGCTGGTCGTACGCATCCGCCGTCTGCGCATCGAGGTGCTGCGCGAACGGGGGTGACGTCAGCGCCAAGGAAAGCACGACGAGGGGAACCAACGATGCACGGGACATGTGCCGCTCCGGGAAGGAACAGTGCAGGCGGGAATCGTTACGATGGTCGGCATTTTTCGTACCCGTCGCTGTGGAGTGCCGATCATCATACCAGTCAACGACTTAGCGATGCTCGTGCGCCTCCACCGTTCCCGCTTTCAGGACGGCTCGAGTGTCCCAAGTGGACACTTGCGCGCTGCTCCTGCTCACGGCAACCTCGCCGTTCTCGCGGCACCGGCGCCTTATCGGCGCGACGGCGAAACTCACCGGCGCACGGGGGAGAATCCGGGTCGGACCGGGGTATGCTGCGGTTGGCGAGCGACTGCACCCAGTCATGGGGGCTGACACGCACGCCGACTTGCCACGTAGTTTTGGGCAGGTACCAACGCCCCCTTTTCCTCACCAGACCATGTCCAGAATCCGAATCGCCATCGCCGCCGCGGCCGTGATGCTCTCACTATCGGCCGTCACCGCCACCGCGCAGCGCCTGTTCGCCGACGTGACTGGCAAGTGGACGTTCACGACTGAAACGCCAAACGGCAGCAGCAACTCCATCGGTACGTTGAAGCAGGACGGCGAGGCTCTCACCGGCACGCTGGAAATCGATCAGATGGGGACCGCGAACCTCGCCGGCACCGTGAAGGGCGACACCGTCCGCTTCACCTTCACGCTCGACATGGGCGGTCAGCAAATGCAGATCGCGAGCACCGGTGTCCTGAAGGACAAGGACAGCATGTCGGGTCAGATGGAACTGGCCGGCATGGGCGCCTTCCCGTTCGTCGGCAAGCGCAACCCGTAGGACATCGTCCGGCGGTTCAAGCGTGAACGCACGCGTGTAGCAGCGCGAGCGGCATCGCGTATTGCCGAGTGTGCACTATCGCGTGCCCTCGAGATACCGAAAGACGGCGTCGTTCAGTGCGCGCTGCGCCTGGTCGGCGCCGTTGAGGTTTGCGTAGCTGGTGGTGTTGAATGCGGCGATCACGACACTCGCGGTGCGCGGATTGAACCACAGAAACGCCCGAAAGCCGGCCTGCGAGCCGGTGTGGCCGATGATGCGCTCGCTGCCGCGCGGGTAGAGAAAGAACGAGAGTCCCATCGCGCCGTCGTTCGGCATGGCTTTGTCGAGCGGAACGACGGCGCGCCACATCTCGTCGAATGATGTCCGCGAAAGAACCGTGTCGAACAGGCGCCGCCGTGCCGCATCACCACCGGTGTCGTTGGTGAGAAAGGCTGCATAGGTCAACAGGTCACTCAACGGTGCATTCCACCCTCCGTTTGGGATCGTGATGCCGGGGTCGAAATCTCGCCCGTTCGCGACGATGCGTACTGCCTTCGAACTGGAATCGCGTCGCACGTCGTAGTTGTTGCTGCGATGGTCCGCGAGATGATACGGCGTGGTATTCACGTAGCTGCCTGTGAGGCCGAGTGGCGTCCAGATGTTCTTCTGGATGTAGTGAATCCAGGGATCGCCCGTGAGCTGCTCGATGACGCGCGCGAGATACACGAAGGCGGGGTTGCTGTAGCCGTACTGCGCGCCGGGGGCGAAGAGCAGCCGCTGATATGGCATCATCGACACGAGCTGTTCCCATGTCGTCGGTTCGAACGGCTGCCACGTACTGCCATCGCCGTAGGGCCAGGTTCCGTTGCGCGTGCCGGCACTGTGCGAGAGGAGCATGCGCAGTGTGATGTCGTCCATCGACCCGACGGGAGCGTGGATGCGGCGCAATTCGGGGAGGTAGCGCGTGATGCGATCGTCGAGGGTCAGCTTGCCGCGGTCGCGCAGTTGCATGATGGCGACGGCCGTGAGCGTCTTGGTGATCGACCCCCAGTGATAGATGGTTGCGTCGTCGACCGGCTGCGCGAGCGCGCGATCGGCAAGGCCGACGTTCACGCGCCCTACCGGCTTGCCGCCCTGCGCCGCCAGCAGCGAGGCGCCGACCACGCTATCGGCCCGCGTATAGGCGCGAAACACAGCCTGCAGCGCGGCGAAGCTCGTGTCGACTTGCGCCGAAAGCACCACGGGGGTGACCGCGATCGTAATCGCGAGTGTCAGCGCGTATGCAAGCGTGTGCGTGAGCGCGAGCGACGCCGACGCGACGAGCGCAGATCGAACGGGTCGCAACAGACGTGCGAGGCGGGGAGTGAGCATGCAGCGAAGCTACTTCGCGATCGACCGTGGTGATCGCCGATGGGGCGACCCTTGACGCGATATATCGCAAGTACTATCGTACGTTATAACGTGCGATATATCTACCGATACATCGTCAGATGTATCGACAGATGTATCGTCATCACTTCGGAGGTGGGACATGTGGCATCAAGCGAACTCGGGTTGCGATGGGCGCGGGAAGCGGGGCGGCTGGAGCGGATTTGACGCGGACTTCAGCGCATTTTTCGGCGGCGGCGGACCCAAGCGACGAGGGCCGTTTGGCGGCGGGCGCATGTTCGATCAGGGGGATCTCAAGCTGGTGATCCTGCGGTTGCTGGACGAGAAGCCGAGACATGGCTACGAGATCATCAAGGAACTCGAGGAGCGGTCAGGCGGACGCTACACGCCGAGCGCCGGCGCGGTCTATCCGACGCTGACGATGCTCGAGGATCTGGGTTTTGCCATCGCGACGCCGGAGGACGGCGGGAAGAAGGTGTACGCGATCACCGACGCTGGGCGCGCGCATCTCGCCGAGCACCGCCCCATGGTGGACGAGCTGTTCGATCGCGTGAGCCAGATCGGTGACGCGGTGTTCGGCGACAGTGTGCGTCCGGCGCGCGACGCGATGATCGGGCTGGCGAAGGAGTTCGGTTCGGCGATGATGAACGGCCGACGGAGTCCGGAGCAGATCGCGCAGATCGCCGCGATTCTCGAGCGGGCGACGGCGGAGTTGCGCGGTCTCGACGCGCGATAGGCGCGTGCAGGACGGGAGCCGGGAGGGGAGCAGGAAGGGCGCATGACCTGGTGGACGCGCCGCTGAACGCTGGTACGTTTGGGGCGCGCCATCGCCGCTCACATTCAGCGAACTACCTCGTGCTCCCACTCCGTCCGACTCTTGCTCTGCTCATGCCCGCAACGCGGTCTCAGTTTCGCCCGGGGTCGCGTTTGCGTGCGATCACGATGCTCGGCGCTCTGACGCTGACAGCATGCGCACGTGCGTCGGTGGCGGTCGCGCCGGCACGCCAGCCCGCCGCGAGCCCTGCCGTGCCGATTTCAGCGCCGGCGACGAACGCGCCCTCGGCGGCTTCCCGGGCGATCGTTCCCAACCCGACTGCGCCGAAGGTGCTCGTGCTGGCAACTGGCGGCACGATTGCCGGTGTGCAAGACGCGCCGGGAACGCTTGGCTCGTATCGCGCCGGTACACTCACCGCCGAGCAGATCGTGGCATCGGTGCCCGAGCTCTCCCGTTACGCGCGGGTGGAGGCCGAGCAGTTTTCCAATGTCGCGAGCACGCTCGTGACGCCGGAAATGTGGGTGCAGTTGGCGAAGCGCATCAACGTCGCGCTGCAGCGGAATGATCTGGCTGGAATCGTGGTCACGCACGGCACCGATCGACTCGAAGAGACGGCGTTTTTTCTGTATCTCACCGTACGTTCGGACAAGCCGGTCGTGGTGGTGGGCGCGCAACGTCCCGCGACGGGCATCAGTCCGGACGGACCGATCAATCTGCTGAGCGCGGTGCGCACGGCGGCGTCACCCAAGGCGGTGTCGAAGGGTGTGCTGGTGGTGATGGACGATCGCATCCTCTCGGCGCGCGAATCCCGTAAGCTGTATCAGCGGACGGGCGGCTTCGACACGGGCGACATGGGCATGCTTGGCGTAGTGGCGTCGCAGGGTCCCGAGTTCTTCTTCGCACCGGTGCGTCGCTTCGGCACGCGCAGTGAATTCGACCTTGCAGGCGTGGACACGTTGCCGCGCGTGGAGCTCGCGATGTCGTATCCGGGTGGCACAGGACCCACGTTCGCGGCGAATCCCAAGGGTGTCGTGGTCTCGACGACGGGGATGACGCGCGCCGAAGGTGTCACGTATCGCGCACTGCGTCAGGCGGGGGTGGTCGTGGTGACGTCATTCACATCGGGTGAGAACGTGAATGGGGGCGGCGGTGGTGGTGACGGTCCGCCACCCGCCGCGACGCCCACCGCAGCATCCGCACGTCCGGACAGCGCACCGCGTCGCGACTCGATCACGCGCACCGAACCTCCGGTACCGCCGTCCGTCACGGCGTTGCATCTCACGGCGGGGAAAGCGCGCATTCTGCTGATGGTCGCGCTGACACGCTCGAAGGACGCGCGGGAGATTCAGCGGATGTTCAACGAGTACTGATGATTCGCGAACGGGCGATGAGGATCGGCGCGCGATCGCGAAGAGGCACTCCGATGCGACTACCGCCTGTCGCGCACGAACGCCGAGCGCTGTCTCCCCGCAACGCGGAATGCCAGCACCGGCGTTCCGCGCTCGCCGTTGGGTCCTGCGCCTCTGGTCGTGCGGACGGCCACACTACGCCAGAAGATGAGGTCCTGCAGCAGCGAGTCGCCGCGGATTTCGCTGCGACTCTCGATGACCTGCTCACCAACCTGGAAGACGCTCACGAGCATGCCGCCGGTGTACGTATCGTCGATGAGAATGCCGTTGTTCTCGTCCGTGACATACTTGCCAGCGGCCGCATCGACGGTGCGCAGCGTGTAGTTCTTCATGCCACGCGTGCTGTCGTTGTTGTAGACATGTCGCATCCGATAGGCGCCGGGCTGACTGGTGCGTGCGAAGTTGAGCGTGACCGGCACGGAGAGTTTGATGCTGTCGGCGCCGCCGTAGTTGGTGAGTGTGCCGCGCCATGTGCCCACCCAGGATTCCGGGAAGCTGGGCGCCTGCGCGCGAAGCTGAAGCGCCATCAGCACGCCGGAGAGCAGCCAAGTAAATGCGGCCATGGTTACGATTCGCACGAACGCTGCGGCACGGCGACGTGCCGGTCGTACTGGAGCAGCAGCGAGCGGCTGGATCGTGTTCATGGATTGCGATTGAGACAGCCGACGAAGCGCGGATTGGGAAGTTCGGTTTGTGGAATCTGCACGTTGACGTCGCTGCCGTAGCTGCCACCCAAGTAGTAGCTACCGCTCGGGAAGGTCGTGGCGGCTGTGCGTCCGTACTGACGGATGAGACGTCGCAGATCGCCAAGCCGCTGACCGGTACCGAAGAGCCAGAAGGCGCGTTCGCGAAAGAGCTGGTCGATGCGCGCGCCGTCGGTGCCGGCATCGGCGAGTGATCCGAGCGCTGGCGTTGCGCTGCTGCGCAATGCATTCAGCAGGCCGAGTGCAGACGTCGCGTTGCCTCCGCGCAACGCGGCCTCCGCCTCGATGAGACGTGCCTGGCGGCCACTCGCCAGCACAGCGCTGCTGCCGTTGTTGGGATAGAGCCCGGGCGCGTACACGATCGTCACGCCATCGAAGCCGGCGCCGATCGACGACGTGGCGACCCGGGGGTCGGCGGCGGTGACGAAGTCGAGACCGGTGGCGCCTTCGCGGTTGGCGACGGTGATCTGTTTCTGATTGTTGATGATGCTTGGAATGCCGTTGAGCTGACGCGAGTTTGCCGCTGCGTACTCGACGAGGTACTGGTACGTCGTCGGCACCGCATTGACCGCCGTCGCCGCGTCTGCCTGTCGACCGCGTTGCAGCAGGGTTCGCGCGCGTCCGATACGCGCGAGGTTCGCCGTGCGTGCGCTGTCGGCGCCGAGGGTGAGGGCCGCATCAAAGCTGGCGAGGGCGGAGTCCAACAGCTGCGCGGTGTTGAGCGGCTCGCCATACACCGTTGCGCCATCCACCACGCGACTGAGCGACACGCCAGCGCAGTACGTCTCTGACAGAAAGAGCTTGGTGAAGCCGGCGAGCGACAGCAGCTCTGACGACTGCGCGCGCGATGCGGCGAGACCGGTAGCGCCTGGTGCGGCCGATGCGGTCACCGCCGTCGCCGCGACTTCGGCGGCGAGACGCGCGGCGTGCAGACGCTGATACAGTCCGTTCTCATCCCCTACGCCGGTGGTGGCGCGACCGTTGAGTGCCTTGAACACAAGCGGATGCGAGGTCGTGAACTCGTCGGCGAGTGTGCCACTGACCGTAATCTGCCCTGCGTCCGCGGCATAGATGCCGGCGAACGCGTTGAGCGCGCCGGCCCGCAGCGCTTGCGCACCGACCGCGTTGTCGAGCGCGGACGGTGTAACGACGTCGGGCGCATTGACATCGGTATTGCACGCGGTGGCGAGCGCGTAAACAGCGATTCCGAAGCTCAGACGTCGCCCGGCCGATCGAATGTGGAGAGTGGTCATGGATCAGTATCCCAGGCTGATGCGCGTAATCCAGTAGCGAACGGCGGGCACTGTGGGGTAGTCGCGCGTACGGTCGGAGTCGTCGAGTCGCGTGGAGACTTCCGGATCGATACCCGTGTAGTCGGTCCACAGTCCGAGATTGCGCCCGGTGAGCGTAATGGCCGCGTTACGTGCCCGCAGCTTGCGGGCAATGGACGTCGGCGCGGTCCATGTGACGCCGACCTCGCGCAGACGCATGAACGACGCATCTTCGGCGAAGCCAGCGTAGGTGAACAGCCGCGCGGTCACGGCTCGCGCCTGTTCGGTCGCCGACGCGTTGGGGTCGGTGAGCCCCTGACAGACGTTGGCGAAGCAACGATTCAACTCCGTCGCGTTCAGTTTGCGGTACCCGCCGCGGTAGTCGAGCAGCGCGCTCACACGAAGGCCGTACTTCGGAAAGCTGATGCCGTTGGTGAGCGAGAATTCGTGAGTCGGAGTGGACGGCCCGTTGTACGTGGCGGTGTCGCCGAGAACGACTTCTGCCGGGTCGACAGCGCCGCTGCCGTTCGCGTCGGCGAAGCTGACGATGGGGCGCGTCCACAGACCGCTGATCGGATATCCGATCTGATCCCGAATGACACCGGCCGGTCGAACCGTAGGGTCGAGTTTGAGGATCCTGTTGGTGTTGGTGGAACCGGTGAAGGTGACATCCCAGCCGAATCGCGCACCTTCGAGCAGACGACCGTTGCCCGAGAACTCCCAGCCACTGTTGCGGATGGCGCCAAGATTTTCGAGACGACTGCCACCGCCGAGCGAGCTGGCGATTGCTCGTGACACGAGCGCGTCCTTGCTCTTCTTGTCGTAGTAGGTGAGCTCCATGGTGAGTCGGCCATCGCGCACTTCAGCGTCGAGTCCGCCCTCGAACTCCGTTGAGCGTTCGGGCCTGAGTCCGGTGTTGCCGATCGCGATGAGTTCAACCGCGTTGGCGTTGGCACCGTTGACGGTAGCGGTGAACGCGTTGTAGTAGCGCCGCGCCGCCAGCGCACCCGGTTGCACCCCAGACGCGCCATAGGCCGCACGCGCACGCAGCGACGTGATGCCGGGAACGGCCGGAAACCAGGTCTCGCGATTCAGCAACCACGAAACACTGGTCTTCGGGTAGTAGACGCGCTTGAAATCGTCGCCGAATGCGCTGTTGCCATCGGCTCGCACCGCGCCGGTCAGATAGAGGCGCTCGCGAAATCCGAAGGTCTGTTCGATGTACTGACCGAACGTCGCCGCTTCGACCGTGCCTTCGCTGAGCGCCGATGTCTGCGCGCCGTTGGCCGTCTGCGAACTCGGCCCGAGCTGCTGGCCACTGATGTCGGTGGTGTACTGCAGGTCGCGGTAGTACTGGGAGCCGAGCGCCGTACGACTCGTGATGCCGTAGCCGAGGGTGAACAGCGCATTGAGACTCAGATCGCCGGTATAGCGATACAGCGACGCGCGTTGCAGCGCGCGCTGTCCGTTGCGCGCCACACCGAGGTTGGGCCCTTGACCGCGACGCTGCAGCAGATCGTTCACGCGCCCGGTGTAGTCGAGACCTGCCGAGGCCTTTGCCGACAGCCATGACAGCGGACGCCAGTTGCCCGTGGCCGCCGCGGTGAAGCGCGAGATGTCCTGAAAGTACTCCTGCGCGAAGATCTCTCCGGGCCGGAAGAACTGGTACCCATCGTTGGCATCGCGAAAGCCGCGCCCCTGGAGCGCATTCAACATGATGCCGTTCTGGAAGGTGCCGTCGTACGGCAAACGCGTGCGGCTACGATTGAATCCGACGTTGAGCGCGACGTCCGCCTGCGGCGCCAGCTGAATGTTCACGTTCGTTCGCAGACTCGCCCGCGACAGCGAATTGGGATAGCGCTGTGCACTGCCGATGTCCGCGCCGCCGCGCTCTGCGCTGACACGCTCGCGTTCAACTGCCGGCATTTCGAGCACACCACGCTCGCCCTCGTATTCGGCAGACGAGAAGTAACGCACCGACTCCGAGCCGCCCGATACCTGGAGGCCGTACTGCGCACGCTGACCGGTGCCGAGGGGCGTGCGCCCGTCATCGTTGAGCGGCGAGTAGCGACTCAAACTATCGGCGGTACAGGTGCGCGCAGCGATGGTGTGGCGAAAGCACTGCGTGGCCACCCCGGCCGTCGTCTTCCCGAATTGATACCAATTGTCCGGAAACTCAGAAGGCTGGGTGATCGCGCCGTACTCAGAGTACACGTTCCACTGCGCCGCGCCGGCCTTGCCGCGCTTGGTGCGGATGTTGATGACACCGTTGGCGGCGTTGGTGCCGTAGAGCGTCGATGCGGACGGCCCCTTGATGATCTCGATCGATTCGATCTCTTCGGGATTGATATCGTTCAGTCGACTCGGCCGCTGACCGCCGAGCGTACCGGAGACGGCACCCACGCCGGTGTAGTTGGGTGCACCTGACTCGACGCGAATGCCGTCGACGAAGACGATCGGATCGTTCGACAGCAGCGTGCTGCTCAGTCCGCGCACGCGAATGCGAGAGCCGGCGCCCGTCACGCCACTGCCGTAGAGTACCTGCACGTTCGCTCCGCGTCCGGCGATCAGATCGGTGAGGTTGGTGATCGGAGCAGTCGCGACCACCGAGTCGGCACGAATCTGCACAATGCTGTTGCCCACTTCGGCGCGCCGTTGATCGCCAGACGCCGTCGTGACGATCTGTTCGAGGCGACTGGGCGCTGGTTCGAGTACGAAGTCCTGCGTGATCGTCGCGTTGTCGCTGGCGACACCTCCTCGCGACTGTGGTGCGTAACCCAGTCGACGTGCGGTCACGGTGAACGGACCGACCGGCACTCCGATCACGCGATACGCACCGTCCGTATCGGTCACGGTCAAAGCATTCACACCGGATACAGTGATGTTCACACCAGCGATACCCTGGGCCGTGCGCATGTCACTGACGCGTCCACGAATGATCGCGGCGAGCACGCGTTCGGCCGGGATGACCGTCACCTGACCTTGTGCGGTCACCAGCACAGACCACTGCGTGCCCTCTACCGCTGCTGCCAGTGCGTCGGCGGCGCTGACCGCCCGCCGATGTACAGTCACGAGCGTGTTGGATCGCGCGACGGCTTCGCCGTATGAGAGTCCGAGCTGCGCCTGATTGGCGATCTGCATCAGCGCCTGCTGCAACGGCACCTGATCGACCTCCACTGACACACGGCGCGCGAGCGCCGCCGGCATTTTGACGCGCCCTTCACGAACCGTGTTGAGCGGGACATAGGCGAGCTGACGTCCAGCATCGCGCGAGGCGACGGACGGCTGCTGCGCCGACATCTGCACCGTCTGCAGCGACAGCAGCACCGCGCCGAACGACGTGATGAGTATGGGACGTCGCACCATCAGCGGGATCCTCCTCGGGATGTCTGGCGCACGATGATCGTGTCACCGTTGCGTTGATGCGTGAGCGCGAGTGGCATCGTGATCGCGTTGAGTACGGCACCGAGCGAGGTGAGCGGCATATCCACGGTCACCTTCTCGGTTCGTAGCGTCGCGGGCTCGAAGCGCACCGTCACATCGAACCAGCGTTGCATCGCATCGGCGATCTCACCCACAGGCGCCGAGCGATAGGTGAAGCGTCCGCGTGTCCAAGCCAACTCATCATCGATGTTGCTGCTGTGATCGACGAGGACCATGCCTGCGGCCGCGAGAGTCGCACGGTCACCCGGATTGAGCACCGTGTTCGGCGCCGTGCGTTCGGCGCGGGTACGCACCGTCACCTGCCCTTCGGTGACGAGGACACGCACCGGTGTGGCGTCGTCGTACGCGCGTACGGCAAACCGTGTCCCCAGATCTTCCGTCCACACGCCACGTGCGCGCACAACGAACGGGCGCTTCGCGTCGTGCGTGACGTGAAAGATCGCTTCGCCGGTCAGCTCCAGATCGCGCGCGCCCGTATCACCAAGGCGCACGAGCAGGCGCGATTCGGCGCCGAGTTCCACGACCGAACCATCACGTAATGTGACAGTGGCACGCTGGCCGCGAGCCGTACGGTACTCGCGCGCGGCGGTCGCGCTGCCCGCGCCGCCCTGGACGGTGGCGCGTTCGCCGCGAAGCCAGACCGCGCCACCGACGGTGATGACTGTGACCGCTGCGGCGGCAGCCAGGCCGCGTGCGAGCAGCGAACGACGGCTGCGCTGTTGGCCAACGCGCTCGAAGCTGCGCGGCGTGCTGACGCGTGGAAGCGGAAGCGTGTGGCCACCGCCGACGTCCCGCTCGGTTTGACGCGAAAGCCGCCGCCGCTCGAGCTGTTGCCACGCACGTGTGACTGCGTCCTGATCGACGACGGGCGCTGCCAGTTGCCATGCGTGCTGCAGTTCGCGCACGGCGGCGGCGCGTGTTGGGTCGGCGTCGATCCAGGCGCGAAGGTTGCGCGATTCGTCCGGGTTCGCTTCGCTGGCAAAGAACCGGGCGAGTCTGTTCAGTTCGTCAGCGTCGAACATTGGTCGGCTGTGGGCGAGTCGCTACTGGAGGGGTCATGCTCCTTGGACACGCGTCCTCCCCGACCTCCCTGTATCGCGGACGCAGGCTGTTGTCAGCGCGTCAGGAAATCGCGCACCGTATGCACCGTTGCGAGCATGAGCGAGCCGGCCAGCCCGTGCACCGCCAACCGCAGCGCCTTGAGCGCACGCGACATGTGCAGCTCGACGGTCTTTGGACTGATCTCGAGCGTACGGGCGATCTCGGAGTACGACAACCCGCCTTCGCGACTCAGCAGAAACACCTGCCGGCACTTGCTCGGCAGTCGATCGACTGCGCGCCGCACGTGCTGCGCGAGATCGGACCGTTCGATCGCCTCGTATGGCGACGAAGCGATCGCGTCCATCTCACGCGCTTCACGTTCTTCATGCTCACGCACCACGCGGTCGTGTCGCAACAGATTAAGAGCGCGATGTCGCGCCGCGGCGTAGAGATAGGCGCGGGAGATGGTCAGCGCGCCATCGCGTTCGCGCTGCTCCCACAGGTGCAGGAACAGCTCCTGCACCACTTCTTCGGCGGCAGCGGAGGCATGCACGAACTGCGACACGAATCGCACCAGCGGCGCATAGTGCAGACGAAAGAGCGCGGCAACGATCGTACGCGCCTCATCTTCGGTAGCGACGAGGCGCGGAATGTGCGGCGTGCTCACGGAGCAGTTCGTGGAATCGTCACAGGGACAATGAACGGCCTTGGGGTCGATGACTGTCAAGCTCCCGGGGATCTTGCGGTTTGTCCAACGCGCGCGAGCTTCCAGCGACGATTCCCCTTCGTCCTACCCCGCAGCACTCACACTTTCGGTCACTGCCGGAGGTGTTCCTGTGCAACTCACTCGCTCTTCGATCTTCGCTGCGCTGTCCTGTGCGACACTGTGCGTGAGTGCAGGGTACGCGCAGACGCCTGGCAGGAGCGCCATGCTGTTGGGTCGCGTGCTCACCGATTCCACGGAAGCGCCGTTGTTCGGTGCCGAGCTGGCAATTCCGTCGCTCAAGCTCAGCACGCGCACCGATTCGCTCGGCCGCTATCGACTGATCGGCATCAAACCCGGACGCCAGCTGGTGACGGTGTCGCAGATCGGCTTCGAGCAGCTACGCACGTACATCCTGTTCTCGACGTCGGATTCGGTGGACGCCGACATTCTGTTGACGCCGTTGGCGTCTGGGGCCGCGCAACGCGTCGCGAAAGTCGACATCGTGGCCAACGCGGTGCCGCGCGGGCTCGCCGACTTTGAACGTCGTCGTCAGAATGGTGCCGGCGATTTCATCACCGAAGAGACCATTCGCAAGAACTCGCGGGGAGAGTTGGCCGACGTGGTGCGTCGCATTCCGGGCGTTGCCCTGTCACGGCCGCCGTCGGGCTTCGGTGCGTACCTCTCGGCCGGCCGTGGGGCGAGCCGCACGCGCGCCTGCTACGCCGCGGTGATGATCGATCGCTCGTGGATGTACGAAGGGCGTCGCAACGAACTGCCATTCGATCTCAACAGCATTTCGCCCGACGCGGTGCAGGCGATGGAGTACTATCG
Source organism: uncultured Gemmatimonas sp. (assembly GCA_964456595.1). Classification (GTDB taxonomy): domain Bacteria; phylum Gemmatimonadota; class Gemmatimonadetes; order Gemmatimonadales; family Gemmatimonadaceae; genus Gemmatimonas. The sequence continues at coordinate 21,398 of CAYWCJ010000018.1, forward strand.
CGGCATGTCGTACGTCCCCGCCGAGTTGGCCCGAGAGCGGAATACCTGTGGCGTGCTGGTGATCTGGACGAAGCAGGGGTAGTGGCGACCACGATGATCGGGCGCACGCGCATCTCCGCCCAAGGGCCCGAGTGCTCCGCTCTCGTGTACGGCACGTGGCGACTACTGGACGACGCCGCTGGCGCCGAACCTGCCGCGCTGGTGGAGCGATTCCACCAGCTCATCGACCTCGGTGTGACGACGATCGACACGGCGGAGATCTACGGCCGGTACATGGTGGAGCGCGCCATCGGCGCCGCGCTGGCGCTCGACAAGGGACTGCGCGCGAAACTCGAGATCGTGACCAAGGCCGGCATCTACGTGCCCAACGCGTTCCATCCGGAGCGGAAGGTCGCGTTCTACAATGCCAGCGCGGCACGACTCATCAAGAGCGCGGAAAAGTCGCTGCGGTTGATGGGGATCGATCACATCGACGTGCTGCTGGTGCATCGTCCCGATTGGCTGACCGATGCGGACGATACCGCGGACGGACTCAATCGCTTGCTCAGGGACGGCAAGATCCGGAGTGCTGGAGTCTCCAACTACAGCGTGCATCAGTACGAGCTGCTGAGCACGCGCGTGGACGCGCCGCTCGTCACCAACCAGATCCAATTCAGCCTGTTGCACATGGATCCGATGTTCGACGGCACCGCAGATCAGTGCCAGCGCCATCGCGTGCGTCCGATGGCATGGTCACCGCTGGCGCAGGGTCGGCTGCTCCGCGACGATAACGAGGCGGCGGTGCGTGTGCAGCAACTGTGTGCGGAACTGTCGCCCAAGTACGGCGATGCGACGGTGGACCAGCTGGCGTACGCCTGGATCATGGCGCATCCCTCGCGTCCACTGCCCGTATTGGGGAGCAACAAGATCGAGCGCGTGCTCAGCGCCGCGCGTGCCACCGACATCGTGCTCGAGCGCGAAGACTGGTACGCGCTCTGGACTGCGGCGCAGGGTCGTCGGATACCGTAAAGGATTTGCGCATTGCGCGTTTGTGGCGCATGGTGGTGCCATGCAAACGCTTGATGTGGCGCTCGGACTGGTCTTCGTCTACCTGATGCTGAGCCTCGTCTGTACGGCCGCGAACGAGCTGCTGTCGCAGTGGTTCAACTCGCGGGCGACGACGCTCAAGCAGGGGATCGATGCGTTGTTGCGCAACGTGACGGAGCCGGTCACGAAGCAGACGCGGGAGAAGCTCGAGCAGGATGTCGGCGCCGCGGAGCGCGCACTCGCCGCCCTCGAGTCGCGGCTGGCGACGACGGCGGAGCGCGAGTTCACCAGTTGGTCGCGCGCGACGACTGCCGCCGAACAGGCGCAGTTGGTGCATGATCAGGTGTGCGCGCGCGTGCGGACCGCCGAGCGCGGTAGTGCCGACGCGAGCGCAACGGGCATTCCCGAACTGGACGCCATGCGACCCGAGACGGCGATCGGTGCGGCGGCGATCCTGCTGCGCGATGCCTTGGCGGCGCGTGAAGCGTCAGCGAGCATGCTCGGCGACCTGATACCCGGTGCCACGTTGCAGGTGGCGCGGGCGCGAACCGCCCTGGCTTGCGCGCGGGCAGAGGCGACGCTGGCCACGTTCTACGATCATCCGTTGATCGCCGGACTCAGTCAATTACCGTGGCGCCTGATGCCGTGGGGCGACAAGGTGCGACTGCCGTCGTACATCCCGACGCAGACCTTCACCGTGGCGCTGCTCGATGTGATCGCGCCGTCGGCCACGGGTTCGTCCACACCGTTACTCGAGGTGCGTCGCGCGTTGGCGTCGTTTCCCGAGCACGTGCGTCGTCCGTTGTTGCTGGCGTTGAACGAGGCCGCGGGCGATCTCGACTTGTTTCGCGCCAGCCTGTCGGTGTGGTACGACAACACGATGGAGCGCGTGTCGGGGCTGTACAAGCGAAAGACCAAGTTGACGGTGCTCATGTTCGCCGTGAGCGTGACGCTCTTCACGAACGCGGACACGCTTCGCATCGTGCGTGCGCTGTCGTCCGACAGAGTGTTGCGCGAGGCGCTGGTGGTGCAGGCGGAAGCAGCGGTAACGTCGCGCGACAGTGCTGCCCGTTCGGTTGCGGAGTTGCAGTCGATGGGAGTTCCGATCGGCTACGAGATGCCGAGTGGTTTTGAGGCACGCATCGCGCAATCGTCGTGGTTCGGCACCGGCGGTCGCGAGTCCACGGCGAGGCTCTATCTCGACGTGTACCTTCCGCAGGTATGGAGCGGTTGGGTTGGACTGCTGCTGACGACCCTTGCGTTGTCGCTTGGTGCGCCGTTCTGGTTCGATATCCTGAACAAGATCGTGAACGTGCGCGCCGTTGGTCGTACACCGGCTGAGAATGCGAAGGCCAAACGTTGAACTCCTTGTCCATGGACGTTTCCTCCATTGACGTTTCTTCCATAGACGTTCCGTCCGTCGAAGCCATTCGCGCCAATCGTGTGCGACTGGGGGATCGCGTGATCACCACGCCCATTCGCCGATTGGTCGACGACGCGCTCGAGCGCGTGGTGGGTGCGTCAACGGAGGTGTGGCTCAAGGAGGAGCTGTTTCAGCGCACGGGAAGTTTCAAGCCGCGAGGTGCCCTGTCGGTGATGCTCGACCTCGACGCCGCGGCACTGGCGCGCGGTGTGACCGGTGTGTCGGCCGGCAATCACGCGATCTCGCTTGGCTATTCGGCGCGGCAGCTGGGCACGACGGCCACGGTCGTGATGCCCCGGACGGCCAATCCGTTTCGCATACAGGTGTGTCGTGAACTGGGCGCAACCGTGGAGCTGGTGGATAACGTGCACGACGCGTTCGCGCGGGTGCGTGAGATCGAGGCCTCGGAAGGGCGCACGTTCGTTCATCCGTACGAAGGACCGAAGACCGCACTCGGCACCGCCTCAGTGGGACTCGAGTTCATCGACCAGCTGCGGGAGCACGGGCTCGCGCTCGATGCCGTGATCGTGGCGGCGGGCGGCGGTGGACTTACCGGTGGTGTGGCGTGCGCGGTGAAGCAGATGAGTCCTGCGACCGCCGTGTATGTGGTGGAGCCGGAAGGCGCCGATACGCTGCGACGCAGCTTCGACGCGGGTTCGCCGCAATCCATCGATGCGGTACGTACCATCGCCGACTCACTCGGCGCGCCGCGATGTGAACCGTATTCGTACGCGCTCAATCGTCTGTTCGTGGACGATGTGGTACTGGTGAGCGACGACCAGATTCGCGACGCGATGCGGCTGCTCTTTCGTTCGGCGAAGCTGGCGGTGGAACCCGCCGGTGCGGCGGCGTTGGCGGCATTGGCGCATCCGATGCGGGAGCGGCTGCGCGGCAAGCGCGTCGGCTTGGTCGTGTGCGGCGCCAACATCGATATCGAAACGTTCACGCGACAGATCACGCAGATGCCGGCGGTTCCGGCAGCATGACCGAGCGCTTGTCGGCGTGGCCGCTGTGGAAGCGCCTCGGATTTCGTTTTGTGTTCGTGTACTGGCTGCTGCAGATCGCACCGTGGGGATGGTTGTCGCGCATCCCAGGGCTGCGTGATCTCAACGATCCGTACTTCCGGCTGGTCGATTGGAGCGTGCGTTCGACGAACGCGCGGCTGTTTCATGTGCGCGAGACGCTCGTGCCGACGAACGGCAGTGGCGATACGTCGTGGGCGTGGGCGCAGCTTTGGTTGTATCTGTGCGTGGCGCTTGTTGCCGCGCTGCTGTGGAGTGTGCTCGATCGCAAACGCGAGAGCTACCCTCGGGCGTCGTACTGGCTGCGCACCGTTGTTCGCTACTATCTCGCGTTGTTTGCGTTGAGCTATGGCATCATCAAGGTGTTCGCGCTGCAGATGACCTTCCCGTCGCTCAGTCAGCTGTCGACACCGTTGGGTGACTTGTTGCCGATGCGCTTCTCCTGGCTGTTCATCGGATACTCGACGCCGTATCAGGTGATGTCGGGGGTGATGGAGACGCTGGCCGGTGTGTTGCTGTTGATGCGGCGCACCGTGACGCTCGGCCTCGTGGTGGCAACGGCGGCGTTCACCAATGTGCTGCTCATCAACCTGAGCTACGACGTGCCGGTCAAGTTGTTCGCGTTGCACCTGTGGTTGGCGTGTGTGTTCCTCCTGGTGCAGGACGCTGCCCGGCTGTGGTCCTTCTTCGTACGCAATCGCGCGGTGGAGCCGACGATGCTGTACGAGCCGCCTGCGGTGGGTACGCGGGTGCGGTATGCGCAACGCGCGCTGAAACTGGGGCTCGTGGTGCTGTTCCTGTTCCTGCCACTTCAGTCGTCGTGGCGGCGTGCGGCCGCGCGCGATCGCCTGGTGATGCCGGTGCCACTCGCCAGAGGCGTGTACGCTGTTCGGCGGTGGGTGGTGAACGGCGATACGATCCCGGCGCACTCCGTCGATGCATCGCGTTGGCGCGATCTGGTGATCGACAATGAAACGCAGGGGAGTGTTGGCTCCACGGATTCACTGTTCTGGCAGCGATATCGTCGTGGCTACTTTCGGTACAACGCGGACACCGTGGCGCGGACGCTGGCGATGTGGCGCACGTCGATGCTGCAGGACAGCACGCACCTGTTCACGGCGCGATACGAGCTGCCGGCGGACGGCGTGGCGCGGCTGTGGACCGTGATGCGCGGCGATTCGGTGTATGTGGAACTGGTGCGCACCGCGCGGCATTTCCAGTTGAGCGAACGTCAATTCCACTGGGTCTCGGAGTACAATCGATAGGACTGGGCGAGGATGCCGGGGCGTGATTGCGCCGTGATTGTGCCGTAATTGTGCCGGTGCTGCTGGTGGGCGTGTGTGGTGGCGGCCCTCTCGGCGCGAAGCGGTGTTTTTGCGGTTTATGCGTTGGAGAAGCGGGAGATACGGACTTTCGGGGAGTGCTGTAGTGCGTTGAGATGCGTGCGGTTGCGAGGCGACGCCGGCGTTTCATGTGCGGGATTCAACTGCGGATTCTTGCGGTATAATCTTGTCGTGGCAGCTTTCGCACGCAGTCCAAGCGTCGTTAGCGAGCCTGCACCGCTGGCTCCGTGCGGTGGACAGATTGGCACGCACACCAAGGATGGGCGGCGCGGCACACGAAACGACGCGGGTCCGCCGGGTCGCGCGGAGCGGCATGGCGTGGTGCCACGGGCGCCGTTATAATACGGGGAGTGATACGCTCCTTCGCTGACCTGGCCACCGAGGATCTCTTCAATGGGGTCGATAGCCGCCGTGCGCGGCAGGCGTGCCCCAGCACGCTCTGGGCGGTCGTGGCGCGCAAGCTGACCCAGCTCAATCGGGTCCGCGACCTGCGGGAGCTGGCCGTGCCGCCCGGCAATCGGTTGGAGGCGCTGAAAGGGGGCCGCCGCGGGCAGCACAGCATCCGTATCAACGATCAGTACCGGATCTGCTTCCGGTGGGAGGAGGGTTATGTCGACGACGTCGAAGTCACGGACTACCACTAAGCGCGGTGGCGTCACGCTGTTGGTGCAGCGT
>CAYWCJ010000019.1:0-3911 GCA_964456595.1 uncultured Gemmatimonas sp.
GTACGACGCGGGCAGATGGGACAGGAAGAGGCGGAAGTCCTCATCCAGCAGGCCGAAGCGGCGTACATCGCCAAGCACGGCTCGCTCCCGAAGCCCGAACCCAAGGCACCACCGCCAAAGCCGATTCCCCTCGGACAGATGCCCAAGGCCGTCGCTGCCCCCGCCGCCGCTGCCGAAGCGGCGCTGGAGGCGCGCGCTGCCATGCGTATCGAACCGCAACGCGCCGCCGATAGGGCACCGGCATTCGTAGCCAAGCCGCCTGCGCCCAAGGTCGAGAAGGCCGCGGAAAAGGTGGTGGAGCAGGTCGTCGAAAAGGCGCCGGAAGCGGTTGCGGAGAAGCCCGCAGCGAAGGCCGCGCCTGCACCGGTTGCTGCACCCGCCAAGGCTGCGCCGGCGAAAGCAGTCCCGCCCGCCGCCAAGGCGCCGGTCAAGCCCGCTCCGTCGGTCAAGCCGCCCGCCAAGCCCACGGCCAAAGCACCGGTCAAAGCACCGGTCAAAGCACCGGTCAAAGCACCCGTCAAAGCACCGGCGAAGGCACCGGTCAAGGCAGCGGCCAAGCCAGTCACCAAGGCGCCGACCAAGCCCGCGGCCAAGGCGCCTGCCAAGCCCGTGGCCAAGACGCCGGTCAAGTCGGCCGCCAAGGCACCGGCCAAGAAGGCGGCGCGAAGGTAGCACTCCGCTTGACCAGACGGCTCGCATGACCGAGCCAGCACGGCGCCCCGCAATCGTCGCGTCGGCGCCGACCCGCCTCGACTTCGGCGGTGGGTGGACGGATGTCCCGCCCTTCCCCGAAGATCGAGGCGGTTTCGTCTGCAACCTCGCGATCGATCGACGGGCCACCGTCACCCTGCACCCGTCGACGGATGGCCGTGGTCACGAGCCGCCACTGGTCGCTGCCGCTCTCCGACGCGCCGCGCGAGACGGACCACTGCCCGATGCACTCGCGGTGGAACTGCAGTCCGACTTCCCGGTCGGCGCAGGACTGGGTGGATCGTCCGCGGCACTCGTCGCGCTCGCGGCCGCGTTCGCGCACCTGCAGTTCCGCGCACTTGACCCAACGGCACTGGCCGAATGGAGTCGAGCCGTCGAGGTGGAGGAGTTGGGCATCGCGGGCGGGCGACAGGACCACTATGCGGCCGCGTTCGGCGGGGCACTGGGGCTCAGCTTTGGCCGTCACACCACGGTCGACCGATGCGCCATGAGTGCAGCCACGGTGCATGCACTCGAAGCGCGCGGTCTGCTGGTCTACACCGGCGAGTCGCGTCTCTCGGGCACCACCATCACCGCCGTGCTCGACGCATACCGGGACCGGGTGCCGCGCGTGCTCGACGCACTCGACCGGATGAAAGCGCTCGCGGTGCAGATGCGCGATGCGTTGCGGGCTGGCGACGTGGACGCGTTGGCCGCCCACGTGGACGAACACTGGACGCACCAGCGCGCCCTGCACCCGAAGATCACGACCGATCGCATCGATGCGCTGGAGACGGCCGCACGCCGGAATGGCGCGATCGGCCTGAAAGCGCTGGGCGCGTCGGGCGGCGGTTGCGTGCTGCTCTTCTCTGCCGAGTTCGACATGGAGCGGCTCGCCCGCGCTGCGGAACCGTTCGGCAGTCGCCTCCTGTGGCGTGTTGCCGCAGACGGGGTGCGCGTCCGCGAGGTGGAGCTCGACAGCACCCGGTCCGTCGACGGTTAGCTCTGCCGCGCGTGCGGCCCGGGCGATATGCTCCGAAATCGCCAACTCGCCCGTGACCTCCGGATTTCCGCTCGACCCGATCGCGCTCACTGAAGCGCTCGTTGCCATCGACTCGCGCAACCCGAGCCTCGTGCCGGGCGCGCCGGGCGAGATGGCGTGCGCGCGTTTTCTGGCGCAGGTACTGAGCGGCTGGGGCTTCGCCGTGTCGTTGCACGAAGTCGCGCCTGGACGTCCGAACGTTGTGGCACGGATTGGCCCCACCGCCCGATCGCCGCTCGTGCTCAACGGTCATCTCGATGTTGTTGGCACCGATGGCATGACGCATGCGCCGTTTGCCCCCGAAACGCGCGGCGACGATCTGTACGCGCGCGGCTCGAGCGATATGAAGAGCGGCATCGCTGCCATGTGTGTGGCCGCCGCGCGCGCGGCGGCGCGAGGGTCACTGGCCAGCGAGATCATCATCGCGGCGGTGTGCGACGAAGAGTTCGAATCCATCGGCACGCGCGCACTCATCGACGGCGGACTGCGCGCCTCGGCTGCCATCGTCACCGAGCCCACACGTCTTGCCGTGTGTCCCGCCCACAAGGGCTTCGCCTGGATCGAAGTGGTCGTGCACGGTCACGCCGCGCACGGCAGCCGCTACGACGTCGGCGTGGACGCCGTACGACATGCCGGACTGTTGTTGGCCGCGCTCGATCGCTTCGAGCACGCGGTGCTGACGAAACGCTCGCACCCGCTGCTCGGGCGCCCGTCGCTGCACGGCGCAACCATCAGTGGCGGAACTGGCTGGTCCACCTATGCGGAGTGCTGCACGCTGCGCATCGAACGGCGCACGATTCCCGGCGAAACGAGCGCGTCGGTGCTGCAGGAGATTCACACGTTGTGCAACGAGCTGACCCAGTCGCGACCGACATTTCAGGCAACGGTGTCACTCGCGTGTGCGCAGCCCCCCAGTGATCTTGCAACCGACGCATTGCTCACGACGGCAGTCATGGCGGCCGCGCAGCAACATGGCGTGCCTGGCGCGGTGGAAGGACTCTCCTGCTGGACTGACGCGGCACTTTTCAACGAGGCCGGGATCCCTGCGCTCTGCTTTGGTCCAGGCGATATCGCACGCGCGCATTCGGCGACGGAGTGGGTGGAGCGCTCACAGATTGAGCGCGCCGCTGCCGTTCTCGAACAAGTGTGTGCGTCATGGGGACGCACGGGCGCGACCTGACGTCGGAAGACGCATCTCAACAGAACTTTATGGCGATGTCGGTGAAGGATTACGATCGGCTCGAGCGCGCGATCGCGGATGGAAAACGCATGTCGTTCTGGCGACGCGGTACGGAGTATCTGGTGATTCCGGAGCGTTTGCGCGTGGCCGATGGACGCGAGGTGATTCTCGCACGCCATCCGTCCACCGGACAGCGCATGGAGCTGTTCATCGACGAGTTGGACGCCATCGAGACAATGCAGTGAGCGCGCAGTATCCGCTCGTTGCCGTCTACGCCGACGAGTCGTGCCTCGGCAACGGCAAGGCGGGCGATACGCCGGGCGGCTTTGGCGCACTCGTCGAGTTCAGGCGCAACGACGGCACGCTGCAGCGCTTCGACCTGTGGGCGTCCGAACCCAACACGACCAACAATCGGATGGCGCTACGCTCGGTCATCGACACCGTGTCGGCGCTGTCTCGCAAGGGCAACACGCTCTCCATCCACTTCACCACCGACTCGCGCTACATCGTGGACGGCATGACGTCGTGGGTACGCGGCTGGATCTCGCGGGGCTGGAAGCGAAAAGAGGGTGCCGTCGAGAACCTCGAGCTCTGGCAGGACGCGGTCTCGGTGATCGCGCCGCACGAATGCATGTGGGCCTGGGTGAAGGGGCACGCCGGTCATCCGCAGAACGAGTACGCGAATCATCTGGCCACCCGGGCCGCCGCACAGCAGGATGCCAGCGATTCGCTGGTGCCTTCTGCGTTCGAGACGTGGATGGCGTCGCTGCCGGTGCGCGCCGGAAAGTCCGCCCCGCCTATTGCGCCGTTTCCGGACGCGGCCCGATTCGTACCGGCCGCGCCTCTCGTGGACAGCGCGTTACGCGCACCGGCGATGGCGCGTCGTCTGGGGTAGGTCCGCTGGCGCAAAGGCGCCGGCTCAACCCCCGGAATCCATGTTCAAGTTTCTCCTCGTTCTCGGTCTCGGCGTCGCCATCGGCTACGGCTACGGATGGAAAG